>JAISXN010000084.1 GCA_031270525.1 Candidatus Symbiothrix sp.
TTCGTCTATCGGAAGTCCATTGATATTTTCCATAGAAAATCTCTATCAGCCGCTTGGGAAAGAAAGTTTCCAGCGTTCTCAATAAAACGATGTCATATTTGCGGTGAAAATTAATCCAACATTTGTTGCAATTATGCGCATATTCTTTCTGAATCTCCCGTGTTTTACGGGAGTTGAAAATTTCATCCAGACTTTTATCATAGACATTACCAAGTTTGAGGTCTAAATTTTGGCAAATCGGGACGTCTCCGTTCGGATGGATAACCAAAGAATCGAAGATGCTGTTGCATCTCAGCTTAAGCCGTCCGTTTTTCCATTCGTCGTAAAGATATAAAAAGTCGATATTTTCGGAAGTATCAGCCACATTGGCAGGGATTTGCTTTTTGAAATCAGAAACTGTCTCCCCGAAAGCGGCATTGTTTTCCTGATGCGCTTTGTCCTGCGTATCAAAAAAATCAATATTATTATAAATCCCGATGCGAACGTCAATATCGTATTTTTTTGCAAGTTCTACCACATATTCCGCATCGGAAAAGCGATTGTATGGCGAAAGCGTAAACATAAGCGAAATAGGCGCAATATCTTTACATTCTTCTATGACCTTGATAACCAAGTCGTAACCGTCGCGCCCCCGCATATACCGATAGGTTTCTTTGTTGCCGTCGAGCGAAAGATATAAGCGCCGCGGCGGATAAGTCCTGACGGCATTGATAAGTTTATCCGGCTTCAAACAGTTGGATAAGAGGTCGAAATTGGGATGATTTTCTCTGAACCATTTCAATATTTCCATACTTTCGGGATGCAACAGAAATTCGCCGCCTTCCAATCCGACAGACGTGTTTTTGGATATACATTTGCTTGCCATTATCCGGAAGATTTTTTCCTTGGGCATGTGGACGACCGGTCGCTTGTTCCATACCATGCAATGTTTACATCTGGAATCGCATAAGCTTGTGGCGTATAGCATTAAAGTCGACATTTTCTTTCGGGAAGGGAAAAGCATGTTGTTGGCAAACAACAATCCTCTTTGCAGATAATCTTCAATATTATACATTGTATATCTGTTACGTTTTAATAGTTATTTTTGGATAATTTCCAGAATTTTGTAAGTTGCTTTTAATGATTCCAAAGATGAAATATTTCGGGAACTCTTGTTTTCACAAATATCTGTAAAAGATTGTATTTCGCCGAAATACCCTTGCGATACAAGTTGATTGTTCTGAAATACAGGCAAAAAATTATTTCCGTTAAACAAATACTGTGTTTCCGGAACTTGCGGGAATACTTTTTCAACAGGCATGGACAGAATTGATAACGGTTTGGGTGAATAGGTCAATACCTGATGATTTTCCATTTCAAACATCCCTTCTTCCGTATTGATACTCAATACCTCTTTGGACTGCGACCAGGCATATTGGGTGGAAATTTCAACAGCGCCGATGACGTTTTCCGGATGCCGCAACTGTAACATAACGGATTGTCTTCCGTCATCCTGTTGGGTTTTGAGCGCCGAAACAACTTCCGCATTTCCAAACAGGAACAAAACATAATCGACCGGATGAATGAAAATATCCCGGAAAACATTGCCTTCGGGATATGCGCCAATCTGAAAGCGATAGAAATAAGATATAATATGTTGCTTTTTTAATTTCTTCTTTAGCAAAGAAGTAGATATCGAAAACCGTTTTTGCATTCCAACGAGGCAAGTAGCGCTTGAATTTTTTAATGTGTCAATCAAATCCTGCAAGTCTTGAGACGTCAGGCAAACCGGTTTCTCGGTAAAAACATTTTTATTAGCCGCTAAAGCTTTCTTTGTCAGCTCGTAATGGACGGAGGGCGTAGCGCAGATAAAAATACCGTTTATTTCAGGGTCGTTCAGGACTTCGTCATAATCGTTTGTTCCGGTTACCGAAGGAAAGCTCCGGTTAATCAGGTCCTTGCTACTCAAACTTTTACTCACGATATATTTCAGCGGGATATGCAAGAAGTCAATTACCGGATATAAGTTATGCAGACTATGGTTGCCGATTCCAACAAAAGCATATTTCGACCGGTAATCTTTGTGAATACCGTGCTTTTTTCTTATTCGTTTGTATAAATTGATTAGATCGTACATTTAGAAATTATTATTACCGTTTACATATAATATGCCATATAAATCTGAGTCCAAAGATACAACTTTATTTTTATTTTGCGAGCTGAACTCGTTGAAAAAGAAATCTATCAATAGAGGACTCAAGCGCAACAGCCATAAGCGTGGTTATTCCGCATGCTTAGCACAATATTCCGGAATAAATTTTGAAAAAATAAAAAAGATTTAAACGAATAAAGCGTGGAAAATCTCTCACTCAGCTCCCCCTCTTTCGGAGGGGGGGGAGGTGTATGACCATTCTCCCTCCACAGGTCGATGCCCTGCGGTTATGAAAATAATGTCCTTTCAGGACAACGTAACATTGAACGGTGAACGGCGGTGAATCGTGTAGCGTGTACCGTGAGGGCATATTGAAAATTTAAAATAAAGTTTCTGCAAAATCCATATCATCATAAAAATTATTTTTACCTTTGCATACTAAGAAAACAATTATGGCCATATCATATAATGCTGTCGACCACCCTTTCCCCAATCTAAATCGAAGAGTAACAACGAGATGGGTTCATCTTACGATTGAAAAATATCATAAGAAAGCCGGCGCTATCGCTTATATTTTTTGTTCGGATGAGGAAATTTTGAGAATCAACAAGCAGTATTTAAATCACGATTATTATACGGATATTATCACTTTTGATTATACCGAAAATGGGGTCATTTCCGGCGATTTGTTTATTTCGTTGGATACTGTTCAATCCAATTCGGAAAAATTCGGTACGATTTATGAGGAAGAATTGCACAGGGTGATGATTCACGGCATTTTGCATCTTTGCGGGTTTAAGGATAAGACTCCGGATGATGAAAAAGTAATGCGTAAGAAAGAAAATGAAGCATTAGATTTTTTTACTTCTCAACTAAAAAAATGACTTTTGATTACGATATAATAGTTGTTGGCGCGGGACATGCCGGGTGCGATGCGGCCGCAGCGGCTGCGAATCTCGGCTCAAGAATCTTGTTGATAACAATGGATATGAATAAAATTGCCCAAATGAGTTGTAATCCCGCTGTCGGCGGAATTGCCAAAGGGCAGATTGTCCGGGAAATTGACGCTTTAGGCGGACAGATGGGAATTGTTACCGATATGACTGCTATTCAATTTCGGATGCTTAATCGTTCCAAAGGACCTGCTATGTGGAGTCCGCGCGCGCAAAGCGACAGGATGCGTTATATGCAGACATGGCGGGAAACTTTAGATGCGATTCCGAATTTGTTTGTATGGCAAGATTCCGTCACACAATTAGATATAAAAGACAATACGGTTGTTGGCGTTCAAACCGCTTTGGGTGTTGTGTTTCAGGCAAAAACGGTAATCTTGACGGTTGGCACTTTTTTGAATGGTCTTATGCATATCGGGAAAACGCAAATGAGTGGCGGCAGGATTTCGGAACCGGCGTCGTTTGGCGTTACCGAACAATTAGTCGGTTTGGGTTTTGAAGCCGGCCGGATGAAAACGGGAACGCCTGTTCGCATTGACGGCAGGAGTGTGGATTTTTCTTTGACCGATGAGCAAGTAGGGGAGGGCGATTTCCACAAATTTTCCTATTTGGACTTTTCTCCTCGTCCTTTGAAACAATTGAGTTGTTGGACGCTTTATACCAACGAAGCGGTTCATGAAGTTTTGCAAAAAGGGTTGCCGGATTCTCCGTTGTATAATGGACAGATAAAAAGTATCGGGCCTCGTTATTGTCCGAGTATAGAAACCAAGATTGTGACTTTTGCCGATAAGATGCGGCATCAGTTGTTTCTTGAACCGGAAGGCGAAAATACGCAGGAATATTATTTGAACGGATTTTCGTCTTCGCTGCCTTTGCAAATTCAATTGGAAGCATTGAGACAAATTCCCGCTTTGCGGGATGTGCGGATTTACCGTCCGGGTTATGCCATCGAATACGATTTTTTTCCGCCGACCCAATTGAATCCGACGCTTGAAACGAAACGCATTAAGAATTTGTTTTTTGCCGGACAGATTAACGGGACTACTGGTTATGAGGAAGCGGCTTCACAAGGATTGGTAGCGGGAATCAATGCGCATATCAATGTTCACGGAGGAAGTCCGTTTGTGCTTGCCCGCGATGAGGCTTATATCGGGGTGTTGATTGACGATTTGGTAACCAAAGGCGTTGATGAACCGTATCGAATGTTCACTTCACGTGCAGAATACCGTATTCTTTTACGTCAGGACGATGCGGATATACGGCTGACTGACAAATCCTATCGTTTGGGTTTAGCCGATTCAAAACGATTTGAATTGTTGCAGGAGAAAAAAGAAGAAATTGAACGGATTGTTTCTTTTGTGCGAAGTTATTCGGTAAAACCGGAAACTGTAAACTCGGCATTGGAAGCTTTTGATACAACACCTTTGCGACACGGTGTCAAATTAATTGATTTGATTCTTCGTCCGCAGTTGGATATGGAAAAGGTTGCGTCTATTGTTCCTGCGCTTAAAGAATATTTGGAACTAATTCCCAATCGAAAAGAGGAAATTATCGAAGCTGCGGAGATTTTGATTAAGTACGAAGGTTATATTGCAAGAGAAAAAATCATTGCGGAAAAAATCAATCGCTTGGAAAATATTAAGATACGAGGGAGATTTGATTATAATGCCATTCAATCTCTTTCGACGGAGGCGAAACAGAAATTAACGCGGATTGATCCTGAGACGATTGCGCAGGCTTCCCGGATTCCGGGCGTTTCTCCGAATGACATTAATGTTTTGTTGGTTTTGTTGGGAAGGTGAGAATATTGTTCCACGTGGAACAATTTACATTTATATAAAACAATGAATATAGAAAAACTAAAAAACTCAGTTCGAAATATCCCTGATTTCCCAATTCCGGGAATTCAATTCAAAGACGTGACGACTTTATTCAAAGACGCGCAGATTTTACATGAATTGACCGATGGTTTATACGAAATGTATAAAGACAAAGGGATAACCAAAGTAGTAGGTATCGAATCCAGAGGTTTTATTATGGGGCCGCTTTTAGCCGTTCGCCTCAACGCCGGATTTGTTCCTATTCGTAAGCCGGGCAAATTGCCGGCTGCTGTTTACGAGGAAACGTACAGCAAAGAATATGGAGAAGATGCTATTCAAATTCATCAAGATGCGATTAATCCGGGAGAAACCGTTTTGTTGCACGACGATTTGTTGGCAACCGGTGGTACGATGGTCGCCGCAGTGAATTTAATCCGTAAATTTAATCCCCGAAAAATCTATGTGAATTTTATCATCGAACTGGAAGAATTAAAGGGTAGGGGAGGAGCGTTCGATTCCGATGTACAAATAGATTCCATTATAAAATATGCCATTTGATGGAGATTTTTCGGCGATTTTGTCTGCCATTCCGGAAAAACCGGGGTGCTATATGTATTTAGACGATACGGATACGATTATTTATGTAGGCAAAGCCAAAAATCTCAAAAAACGAGTTTCTTCTTATTTTAATAGGTCAATAGATAGTCCTAAGACCCGGATAATGGTTCGGAAAATCCGAAATATCCGTTATTTGGTAGTGGAATCGGAGGAAGATGCTCTCCTTTTGGAAAACAGCCTGATTAAAAAACATAAGCCGCGGTATAATATCCTGTTGAAAGATGATAAAACTTATCCGTGGGTTGTGGTGAAAAATGAGCCTTTTCCCCGCATCTTTCTGACCCGTCAAAAATTGAACGACAAATCGCGGTATTATGGGCCTTATCCTTCGGTCGGCAGTATAAAATATCTTTTGCGTTTGCTAACGACCATTTATCCGATTCGAAATTGTAAGTATGCGCTTACGAATGAAAATGTTGCCGGCAAAAAATTCCGCGTTTGCCTGCAATACCATATTAAACGCTGTTTAGCGCCTTGCGTTGCCAAGCAAACGGAAGAAGATTATGACAACAGCATCCGGTCGATTGAAGAAATATTGAAAGGAAATATTCGCACGGTAAGCCGGCAAATTTACGATGAAATGCTCTGTTTTTCCGAAAATTTGCAATTTGAAGAGGCCGAATTGTTGAAAGAACGATACCGGATTCTTGAAAATTATTCTTCCAAATCAATTATTGTTCACCCAAGTTTGAACAATATTGATGTGTTTTCTTACGATGAATCCGAACAATCTGTCTATATTAATTATTTACATATTACTTCGGGAACGATTGTTCAAGGTTACACAATTGAATATAAAGTGCAATTAGACGAACCGAAAGAACAAATTCTCGGTATGGGAATTGTCGAATTAAGGAGTCGCTTCGAAAGTGCGGCGTCTGAAATAATCGTTCCTTTTGTTCCGGATATTGCGATTAATTCGGTTGTTTTTACCGTTCCGCAACGCGGCGATAAGAAAAAATTACTGCAACTTTCCAAGAAAAATGCGCAACAGTACAAGATTGACCAACTCAAACAAATGGAAAAATTAAACCCGACACAAAGGGCAACGCGCATTTTAAAAACCTTGCAAAATGACCTGCATTTGAAAGAAATGCCCGTACACATCGAATGTTTTGACAATTCGAATATTCAGGGAACGAATCCTGTTTCTGCTTGCGTCGTTTTCAAAATGGCAAAGCCGGCAAAAAAAGATTACCGGCATTTCAATATTAAAACCGTTACCGGACCGGATGATTTTAAGTCCATGCATGAAACGGTTTTTCGCCGCTACCGGAGATTGTTGGATGAAGAAGAGTCTTTGCCGCAGTTGATTGTGATAGATGGAGGAAAAGGACAATTGCATGCGGCTGTCGATGCTTTGAAAGAATTGGATTTGTACGGTAAAATTTCCATTATTGGGATTGCCAAACGCTTGGAAGAAATCTATTTCCCTGAAGATTCGATTCCTTTGTATTTGGATAAAAATTCGGAAAGTTTGAAATTAATCCAACATTTACGGGATGAAGCTCACCGCTTCGGAATTACTTTCCATCGGAACAAAAGGAGCAAACAACAGGTTGTGTCTGAATTAGATATGATAAAAGGAATCGGGAAAGTGATAAAAGAAAAACTGTTGCAAAAATACAAAAGCGTAAAGCAAATTAAGGAAGCTCCGAAAGAAGAAATTGCCGGATTAATTGGGAAAAAAAGAGCGGAAACGTTGATGATGGGTTTGATGAAAAACTAACCAAATGGTTTGAAACCTTTTGGTTACAAACCAAACGGTTACAAACCATTTGGTTATATCAAAAAAGTTAATTACCTTTGTGAAAAAATTGTATGAATAATGAAAAAGATGCCTTTTATTTTCGGTAAATCGACTAATTTTGAGAACTTTACGGATAGGGTAGAGGAGACTTCACGACTAACTCAAAATTTCAAATCGTTGATAAATACAACTCTCATTTCGCCGCGACGTTGGGGAAAAACCTCGTTGGTAGAAAATACGGCCCACAGAATAATGGCGGAAAACAGCAAAATAAAAGTTTGTTTGCTTGACATTTTTAACGTTCGTAGCGAAGCGGAATTTTACGAACATTTTGCGAGTGGAATTTTGAAAGCTACTGCGAACAAATGGGAGGAAATGGTTGCTAATGCCAGGGAATTTCTATCCCAACTCGCGCCGAAAATTACTTTTTCGCCCGATTCGCAGACAGAGATTTCGTTTGGCGTAGGTTGGGACGAGATGCAAAAAAATCCGGACAATATTCTTAATCTTGCTGAGAATATTGCTGTTTCGAAGAAAATCAGAGTTATCGTTTGCATCGATGAGTTTCAGTCTGTTGGGGATTTTCCCGACAGTTTGTTTTTTCAGCGAAAGCTTCGTTCGCATTGGCAGCATCATCACAACGTAGCTTATTGCCTTTATGGTAGCAAGCGGCACATGCTATTGGATATTTTTTCGAATAATTCAATGCCGTTCTATAAATTCGGCGACATTATGTTTTTACAAAAAATCAAGAATCATGTTTGGGGTGAATTTATAAAAAAACGCTTTGAGGACACGGGTAAAAAAATTTCGCTCGAACAAGCGGAATATTTGGCGCAATTGGTTGATAATCACCCATATTATGTACAGCAAATGGCACAACAAGTTTGGTTACGGACAAAAACAAGTTGCTCGAAAGCGATTATTGACGATTCATTGCAAGGGATTAAGAATCAACTTAGTTTGCTGTTTGTCGGTCAAATTGAGGAGATGGCTACTACGCAAATTAATTTTCTGAAAGCGGTGTTGAATGGCGAAACCTCTTTCAGTTCGCAGGAAGTTCTGAAAAACTACCGTTTGGGCGCTTCGGCCAATCTGAAAAAAATAAAGGCGGCGCTTTTATCCAAGGAAATTATTGATATTCAAGGGAAGAAAGTAGAAATTTTAGACCCGATGTTCAAATTGTGGTTGGTGGAAGATTATTTTTAGCCGAAACCGATTTCATCATACAGACTTTCGTAGATAGCGTAGATAATGAAACGGTTCCGGCTTAAGACGACAACAATAGCCACATTACGCAAGGCAATCAACGCAAAAAGAATATCCCGAAAATCACAGGAATCAATATCCCAATTAATAAGTACCATTTCCCCGAACCGGCAAGGCCTTTCTTTCCTTTCACCATAAACAATCCGGTGATGGCTAACACGATAAGCGAAACAGCAAAGAAATCGGCTACCGGACTCCAACCTTTTACTTTGTTGTAATGCAAACGGTTGATTCGGTAAATCAGCTCGTTTTTCTTGTGGGTTTCGTAATCCAGGGTTCCGTTTGCGGAATTATAAACGCCTGCACCGCCGTCCAGAAACAGCCGGACGTGAGTTTCATCGATCGGTATAACTCTTTTCAGGGACGGTAAGGTTTTATCAGCGCTCCATGTGGTTGACAACTCGGTTTCGGTAAGGTGCGCCGGCCATTGAATAGTTTTCTGTTCGGTGCGGAAAGCCGGATCTTTCTCGCCCAAATGGTTGAGAAAGATACCGGAAATTCCATAAACCAACGATATACCCACTACTAAAAAACCCAAATCGCGGTGGATAGCCCGTAAGCTGCGCGTAAACTTCATTTTCAATCCAATGTTTCGAACGACAAACCGTCCATGTAATAAATCACGTAATAATCTTTGCCGTGGTCTTTCATCCATTTCCGCATATCGGCAATATTGCTTAATTCGGCTGCGCAGGATTCGGCATTGCCATCTTCCTGTTTCTTCAGGTTGACGTCTTTTTCCATTTCGGCAATATACTCCTGACTCAGGCGGCGTTCTTTCAAAGTACCGTTGATAGCCAGTTTAGAGCCGACCAGTTCTCGGTTGAATCCGCCGATTTCGCCTTTGGCTTCCACGCGCATGGAGGCTTCCTGGGATTCGCCGACGATAAAGCACCGTTTGCCGGAATGTTTACAGGTGTGCGTAACATATCCTACTACCGTGATGTTTTTGTCCACTTCCCTGTCGGCTACCGCCAGGAGGCTGTCTAATTCAAAGGTCGTGCTTTCGGATACTGCGGTGGATTGAGCTTCATTCGAAGCTTCCGTTTGTGTTTTATTGCCGGAGCAAGCAACTAATGCTAACGACAATACAGCAAATACTACTAACTGTTTCATTGTAATAAAATTTAATTATTGATTATTTTTTTCTATAATTACCCATTGTAAAAGTAAAGCTATGGCTCCCGCTATTCCGAAAATCAAGACGTACGAACTGTCGAAAATCTTCTTCTTTGCCGTCCGGTCACGATAAACCAAAGCAAACACCAATGCTAATAACAGGTTTGTAATCAACGCTATAAACGTCGTAAAATGCAGTTGGGGAGCAATGTATTCGCTATTGGAGTTCCGGAAAGTCAGGTAAAAAGGGAACAGCTTACCGGCAATTATATCCCATTTGTTTGTCGGTGCTTCAACATAGGCGTAACGTACTTTTTCCAGCGTTTCCGTCTTCAAAGCGTAATAATGTTTGCCGGCGGAATTTTGTACGGTAAACGTCCAATAGAGGAAATTTCCCATTAAGAACAAATCGTCGGAGTCTAAATTGACAGGGTAGATATCCAACCGCCGGGGATGGTATTTGCCGCCGGCCTCTTCCAGGATATAAACGTTCCCTCGTTTATCGAAAAGGAAACCGTAGAACCGTTTGTCGGACGGTTCTTCCATTGTGAAGAAAGCCGGTTCGATTTGCGGGTCGAGCTGGGTATTCCGCACAAACGGACGACTATTTACCATCTTGATATGAAAGAGTTGTCCTCTCGCATCGAGCGAGAAATAACCTTCATCGTAAGGTTTGCGGATATTCAAATCGCCTGCCGTCCATTGCGCCGGAAAGGTATAACCCGCTTTCAGGAGAGCATCTTGGAATTTCCGGCTTTTCTCCCGGTTGACGGTATTGGATTCCGCATCAATAAATTCGATTTTGTCTTTCAGGCGGAACAAGTCGCCGGGCGATTCCAGTTTGCCTTTCTTCGGAAGCGATTCATACATGATATATAATCCGGTTTGCGGCATGTTTTTACTCTTGGGAGAATAACGGTAAAAAACTTGTTTTACCCGCACTTGTTGCGGTTCAATCTTCACGCCGTCGATGCTGTCGGGCATTTCGCCGTTGAGCGTCAGTTGCCGGTAATTCAGTAACGGTAGCGCCAAGTCGAATGCTTTGTCTTCATATACTTTCCCTTCGTCGTCGTGCAACTTGTCTTTGCGTTCGTCCAATTCCCTGAACATTAATTTTTTCTCTATCGAACTGTAATATCCGAAAGGATACTGTACTTTCGAATAAGTAGCCGTTTTTATCAATTCGGGTATCACCCACAAACCGATAATGGTTATAAACAACACCAATAGTCCATATATTATCCTCTGCCTTTTCATCCTAAAATTCTTAATTCTTAATTCTTAATTCTTAATTCTTAATTTTTAATTCTTAATTTTTAATTGGCTAACGCCGAACGTTGTTTCTCAATTCCTATTGAACTCCTTCCTTAAACCTTGCCGCAGAATAGAACGGAAAGGAAAAAGATACAATCAACGCCACGATTAAATACGGCTCAAAAGACCGGTAAGCCCCCGACAGTCCTTTTAGCAAAAAGAGCGACAGGAAGAGAACACCCGGAATCACATTCATCGTCCGTTGTTTCCATTGCGGTTCGAGGCATACCCAGGCGGCAATCAGGTAAGCGGCCGGACCGGCCAGAAACCAGGGTGTGAGTTGCCGGAAAGCGGCGCATACGATTTCCGCCGGGAATTGCCGGCTCAGTCCCCATAAAAGGACGGGCAGGGTAACGAGCAATAGCAAAGCGATTACTCCGGCGCCGTACAGCAGCATGGTCAGCAGGATGTTGTCTTCTTTCAACGGCAAATGCAAGGTCAACTTCAAACGTTTGAACTGCAATTCGGGAATGTATTGGGCGACTGCCAGCAAGACGCCTGCCAACAACGGCAGATACTCGAAATAAGGGAAGAAAAACGTGTCTTTCTGCACGGCATTTTCCCAGACGTTCACGATACCCGACAAGCGGATGCCTTCGTTTATTTTCAGGAACGAGTAGATTCCAACACCCGCAAAGACGGC
>JAISXN010000196.1 GCA_031270525.1 Candidatus Symbiothrix sp.
GCGGAAGCGACGCGATTCGAACGCGTGGTACCCTTACGAGTACGACAGTTTAGCAAACTGTTGGTTTCAGCCACTCACCCACACTTCCATGGTTCGTATCCGAACACCATTATTTCAAATGGCGGTGCAAAGATATAAATTTTTTTGATTCCTTCAAGTATTCTAACGCAATTTTTTTATCTTTGCGTCTTATTTTAGGTAATAATGAAACATAAAACGAAGCAACTTCTAATTTTTATAATCCTCATCATTATCCTTTCAGGAGGAATTGCCGGCTATTATTACTTCCGGATAATATCTCCCGGTTTCGACATTAAAGAGCCGGTATCTATTTATATTGATGAAAAAAAGGATTATGACAAATTGTTATCCGATTTGGAAACAGTTGCGCATATCAAAAACCCTGCGCTTTTTCAAAAACTGGCCGCATCCATGCATTATGAAAACAATATGCTGACAGGTAGATACGTGATTAGCCCTTCGATGTCGTGTCTGTCGACGGTCAGAATGTTTCGCAACGGACAACAAACGCCTGTGAAATTTACGTTTAACAACATTCGTCTGAAAACCGACCTCATTGAAAGAGTCGGAGGGCAGCTTATGTTTGGCAGGGAACGTTTATCGGAAAAAATAAACGACCCCGAAATCTGCGAATCCTTTGGATTTGATACGGCGACAATTGTAAGTATGTTTATTACAGATACTTATGAGATGTATTGGAATATTTCCGTAAACAAATTTTTGGAACGGATGAAAAAAGAATACGACCGCTTCTGGACACCGGAACGTTTGGAAAAGGCAAAAAACATTCCTTTGACTCCCGTTCAGGTTGCAGTTCTTGCTTCTATTGTAGAAGAAGAAACGGCCGATAAAGCGGATTATGCAATGGTAGCGGGATTGTACATCAACCGTTTGCGAAAAGGAATGTTATTGCAAGCCGACCCTACCGTAAAGTTTGCAGTAGGCGATTTTTCTTTAAGACGAATCTTGTATGCACATCTGGACGTAGATTCGCCTTATAACACCTACAAATATTCGGGATTGCCGCCTGGCCCGATACGTATCCCTTCCATTTCAGGAATGGACGCCGTATTGAACTACACTCACCATAATTATTTGTATATGACGGCCAAAGAAGATTTTTCGGGAAGAACCAATTTTGCGGTTACCCATGCGGAGCATCTTCAAAATGCCCGAAAATACCGGAATGCATTGAATAAAAATAATATCCGTTAAAAGAAAATGAAAAAAATTCTTGTCATCAGTGCAATTTTAATGTTGATTATCTGCTGTTTGTTAAGCGCTTGTTCAACTCCATGCGGTTGCTGAAGATATATTTGAATTTATTCGAAAAAAAATACGCCGTTTAATTTGAATAAACGGTTAAAAATTTGTACCTTTGCGCTGCAAAAAGATTAAAGATTTTCATATATTATAATAATTTAATTTTTTAATTTTTAATTAATAAAACTTATTCAAAAATGATTAAAGTAGGTATTAATGGTTTTGGCCGTATCGGACGTATGGTGTTCCGCGCCGCAGTTTACAATTTTGCAAACGAGATTGAAGTTGTTGGTATCAATGACTTATTAGCTCCTGATTATCTGGCTTATATGCTTAAATTTGATTCTGTTCACGGAAGATTCAAAGGAGATATCGCCGTTGACGGAAATACGCTGATTGTAAACGGTAAAAAAATCCGTTTAACTGCAGAAAAAGACCCTGCCAATCTGAAATGGGATGAAGTAAACGCCGAAATCGTTGTAGAATCAACAGGTTTATTCTTAACAGACGAAACAGCTCGCAAACATATTCAGGCAGGAGCGAAAAAAGTGCTCTTGTCGGGTCCTTCCAAAGATGATACCCCGATGTTTGTTTTTGGCGTAAACAGCAATAAATATGCAGGTCAGGACATTGTTTCCAACGCTTCTTGTACGACCAACTGTCTGGCTCCTGTCGCCAAAGTATTGAACGACAATTTCGGAATTGTAAAAGGTTTGATGACAACTATTCACGCTGCAACGGCTACGCAAAAAACCGTCGACGGACCTTCGTCCAAAGACTGGCGCGGCGGACGCGGAATTTTGGAAAACATTATTCCTTCTTCTACCGGCGCTGCTAAAGCGGTAGGTAAAGTGCTTCCCGAATTGAACGGAAAACTCACCGGTCTGTCTATGCGTATTCCTTCATCCGTCGTATCGGTTGTCGATTTGACCGTAGTGCTTGAAAAAGCGGCTACAAAAGATGAAATCAGCGCTGCCATGAAAAAAGCGTCGGAAGGCGAATTAAAAGGCGTTTTGCATTACACCGACGAAGCTGTGGTTTCTACCGATTTCCGCGGTTGTTCCGCTACATCTGTCTATGATGCCGCTGCCGGTATTTCGTTGGATGGCAACTTTGCAAAAATCGTTTCCTGGTATGACAATGAGTGGGGTTTCTCCAGTAAAATGGTAGAAATGGTTAAAGTGATGGCTGCGAAATAAATTCTAAAAAAGAACGCGAATTACGTGAATGGCGCAAATTTTATTTGTGTAATTCGCGTAATTTGCATTTAATAACACATTTTCAAAGCCTCATCCACAAAGTAATAAACATCGGTATCCAAATGTCCTCTTCGCGGATTAACCGAATCTTTTTCTTTTCCTAAGCGGACAATTACCAAATTTTCACAGGGCACGACAATAATTCTTTGCCCTAAATGTCCCATCATACCATAGAAAGGCGGATTGTGTTCCTCGTCAATCCAAACGGAATAACCGTATTTTTTCGGTTCGTTCGGCTCAAACGCCGCAGCGTCCGGTGTAATCATCATATCTACAAACGCAGAATCCAGAATTTGTTGGCCGTTCCAATTCCCTTTTTGCAACAATAACTGACCCAACCTGGCAAAATCCCGGACATTGCTATATATGCAACAAAACGATTTTTCAATATCGCCGCTCAACGCCCACAAAGCGTCATGTTCCATGCCCATCGGTTGCCAAAACGTTTCCGAAAAATATTGCGCCAAACTTTTTCCGGTTGCCCGTTTCAAAACCATAGCCAGCAGTTGGGTATTTGCCGACAAATATTTGAATTTTCCGCCCGGCTGCGTGATAAAATGCCGCTTCAACAATTGTTTTTCGACATCATTGCCGAAATACGCCTCAGTCGTCATATTGATTGGCGAATAATATTCTTCGTCCCAATCGAATCCCGAACGCATACTTGATAAATCGCCGACGGTTGCCATCCGGCCCAATGAATCGCTTAAAAATTCGGGAAGAAAATCCGTCAGCGGTTGATTGACACTTTGGATATAACCCTGTTCGATGGCTTTGCCTAAAAGCATGGCAGTCATCGTTTTCGCCATTGAAAAAGAATTTGTCAGGCTGTTGCCGGAGTAATCGTCCCAGTATTCTTCGTACAATAATTTTCCATCCTTGACAAGCGCAAAAGCGATGGAATGAAAATCTTCCAATTCTTTCCGCAAAGTATCCGTGAGCCGGATTTTATTGTAATTTTCGTGCAATTCCCAAGGCTGCGGCGTTCCCGCACGAATCACATTGTTGTCGAAATCGACATAATCGTCAATATACGTAGTCGAATATCCTTTCAGGATAATTGTCCGGAAAGCTTTTACCACATAACCGTTTCCCGAAACATACAAACCGGCTATTACTAACAGAATAATGGCGAGAATCCCTATACAAATCCCTGATAATATTTTGACTGATGTTTTCATAGACAATGATTTTTAGGAGTAAAATTATAATTTTAAAACTGCACTTTTTAACAAACCGTAGCCGACTCAATCTCCGTTACAATCTTCTTGTTCTCTTCGTTAAAATCCACTTTAATGCTATCTCCTTCATGGACATCGGCTTTGATAATCTTTTCAGCCAACTCGTCTTCCAGATATTTTTGGATGGCGCGTTTCAGAGGACGAGCGCCGAATTGTACGTCGTAACCTTTGGATGCGATAAATTCTTTCGCTTTGTCCGAAATTTCCAAGGCATAACCCAGCGTTTTCACCCGTTTGTAGAAACCGGCCAATTCGATGTCTATAATCTTGTAAATCGATTCCTTATCCAATTGGTCAAACATGATGATATCGTCCACACGGTTCAGAAATTCGGGAGCAAAGGCGCGGTTTAAAGCCTTTTGAATCACGCTACGGGAATATTCTTTCTCATCGGGACCTGTACTGGTAACGAATCCTACTCCCCGCCCGAAATCCTTCAACTGGCGCGTTCCCACATTGGACGTCATGATGAGGATGGTATTTTTGAAATCAATCCTGCGTCCCAAACTGTCGGTCAACCGGCCTTCATCCATCACTTGCAATAAGATATTGAAGACGTCGGGATGGGCTTTTTCTATTTCATCCAGCAAAACTACAGAATATGGTTTGCGGCGCACTTTTTCGGTCAATTGTCCGCCTTCTTCGTAACCCACATATCCCGGAGGCGCTCCGATAAGCCGCGAGACAGAGAATTTCTCCATGTATTCACTCATGTCGATGCGTATCAAGGTATCGGCCGAGTCAAATAAATATTCGGCTAATTTCTTGGCCAAATGTGTTTTACCAACTCCGGTCGGGCCTAAGAACATAAATGTTCCGATGGGTTTGTTCGGATCTTTCAAGCCGATGCGGTTGCGTTGGATAGCCTTCACGATTTTATTGACGGCTTCATCCTGTCCGATTACCTTGGTTCTGAGGATGTCGCCCATTTCCATCAGTTTCTGGTTTTCAGCTTTGGCAATTCTTTGTACGGGCACACCGGAAATCATAGCTACAACTTCCGCCACTTTTTCTTCGTCTACAATCTGGCGATTGATTTGTAATTCTTCTTCCCATTTGGATTTGGAGGCTTCCAGGTTCAGCAAAAGTTGCCTTTCCTGGTCGCGGTAGCCGGCGGCCAATTCGAAATTCTGAGATTTAACCGCTTGAACTTTAAGCTGTTTGATATCTTCGATTTGAATTTCCAATTCCTCAATGGCTTTCGGTACAACGATATTGGAAATATGTGTTCGCGAACCTGCTTCGTCCATTGCGTCAATGGCTTTATCGGGAAAATTCCGGTCGCTGATGTAACGGTCTGTGAGTGTAACGCAAGCTTTTACCGCTTCGGGAGTATAATATACGTTGTGATGATCCTCGTATTTTTCCTTGATGTTTTCAAGGATTTGCAAAGTTTCTTCGGCCGTTGTCGGGTCAACCATCACTTTTTGGAAGCGGCGTTCCAAAGCGCCGTCTTTTTCAATGTTTTTGCGATATTCGTCAAGCGTAGTTGCTCCGATACATTGGATTTCGCCCCTTGCCAAAGCCGGTTTCAACATATTGGCAGCGTCCATTGAGCCGGAAGCGCCGCCGGCGCCGACGATGGTGTGAATTTCGTCGATAAAAAGAATTACATTCGGATTCTTTGACAATTCGTTCAGTATCGCTTTGATACGTTCTTCAAATTGACCGCGGTATTTAGTCCCGGCCACAATCGAAGCCATATCCAGATTAACTACGCGCTTGTCGAACAAAATCCGCGAGACTTTCCGTTGCGTAATCCTGAGCGCTAATCCTTCGACTATGGCGGATTTACCGACTCCGGGTTCGCCAATCAATACCGGATTGTTTTTCTTCCTGCGACTCAAAATCTGCGCCAGTCGTTCGATTTCTTTTTCCCTTCCGACGATGGGGTCCAAACGGTTTTCTTCAGCGGCTTTCGTCAAATCCATGCCGAAACTGTCAATCACCGGAGTATCGCTACTTTTGTTGGAATTTCCTGCGTTTGTACGGGAAGTTTCCCGCTTTTTGGAGAATGAATTGTCGAAATCGTCATCGTCGTCATCGCCTGTAAAACCTGCGCCCATTTGAGGTTGCACGACTTTTTCACTCTTATTGCTTTCCGTAAGCAAACCAAACACATTATTGTAATTGACGGAATAATTGTCTAAAATCCGGGAAGCCATAGAATCCTGATTTTTCAGCATCGCCAGTAACAAATGCTCCGTATCTGTTTCGGAACTGTTCAGGTTGATAGATTCCAAAACGCTGATACGTAATAAATTTTCAACACTCTTATCAATAGTTAGCTGGTTTTCGGAAACGTATTCTCCTTCTTCATATAATTCTTTGTCGATAGCGGTTTTCAATTCATTGGAATCCACTCCCAGCAAATTGATGATGGAAGAGGCTTTACTTTTTTTATCGCGTAACATTCCAAGTAGTATATGCTCGACTCCCACACTGGAATTGTGCAGGCGTCCGGCTTCTTCCCGGCTGAACATGAGGATATTCTTTACCTTATTAGAAAAATTTTTTCTTATCATTTTTTATTTCCCTTCAAAATTCGATACAAATATATTTATTTTAATTGAAACCATACTCAAAATCCATGCCATTCATTTAAATAAATATTCGAATGCCATATTTTACTGTACTTTAACGAATGAAAATAAAAAAAGTTTTTATTTTTAGGAGAAAAAGTTGTACCTTAGCGTGATTTTTCGGAAATCAAACAAAATGTATAAGACTAATTAAAATAAATACAAATGACTGATAATCAAGATAGAATTATTAGAATTGATATTGAAGACCAAATGAAATCGGCCTACATCGACTATTCGATGTCGGTGATTGTATCCAGGGCTTTACCTGATGTGAGAGACGGACTTAAACCTGTTCATAGAAGAGTTTTATATGGTATGAACGAAATCGGAAGCAATTCCGACAAACCGTATAAAAAATCTGCACGTATTGTAGGAGATGTGTTGGGGAAATATCATCCGCACGGCGATTCTTCGGTTTACAATACGATGGTGCGTATGGCTCAACCCTGGTCGATGCGTTATTTATTGGTTGACGGACAAGGAAATTACGGCTCCGTCGACGGTGATTCCCCTGCCGCCATGCGTTATACCGAAGCCCGCATGAGCAAATTAGCCGAAGAAATGTTGCAGGATATTGACAAGGAAACGGTTGATTTTCAATTAACTTACGATGATAAAAGTAAAGAGCCTACCGTTCTTCCGACACGGATACCGAATCTGCTGATCAACGGTTCATCGGGTATTGCCGTCGGGATGGCGACCAATATGCCACCCCACAACCTGACGGAATGTATTAATGCCATTTTGTCTTACATTGACGCCCGCGGACAAGTCGAAGTGTCAGATTTAATGGAGTATATCAAAGCGCCGGATTTTCCGACGGGCGCATCCATTTACGGCTATTCCGGCGTTCGCGACGCTTTTGAAACCGGACGCGGACGCGTGGTTTTGCGCGGGAAAGCGGAGATCGAAGTTAAAGATGGTAGAGAAAAGATTATTGTTACGGAAATTCCTTATCTTGTAAATAAGGCGGAATTAATCAAGCATATTGCGGATTTGGTCGGCGATAAAAGAATCGAAGGCGTGTCGAACGTCAACGACGAATCCGACCGCGAAGGAATGCGTATCGTGGTGGATATCAAGAAAGACGGTAATTCGAGCGTGGTGCTGAATAAATTGTACAAACTGACCGCGTTGCAATCTTCTTTCAGTGTGAACAATGTTGCGCTGGTCAACGGCCGTCCGAGAATTTTGAATCTGAAAGATTTGGTCCGGTATTTCGTCGATCACCGTATAGATGTGGTGACCCGCCGCACCCAGTACGATTTGCGGAAAGCCGAAGAAAGAGCGCATATCCTGGAAGGTTTGATTATCGCTTCCGATAATATCGACGAAGTAATTGCAATTATTCGTTCCTCTCAAAGTCCGAACGAAGCCATCGAACGTTTGATGGAGCGCTTCGGCCTGACGGAAATACAGTCGCGGGCTATCGTCGAAATGCGTCTGCGTCAGTTAACCGGATTGGAGCAAAATAAGTTACACGCTGAATACGAAGATGTTTTGAAACTGATCGCCGACTTGCAGGATATTCTGGCAAACGAAGATCATTTGATGAACATCATTAAGGATGAAATGATCGAAATCCGTAATAAGTACGGCGATAAACGGAAAACCGGCATTATTTATGCTACGGAAGATTTCAATCCCGAAGATTTTTACGCCGATGAAGAAATGATTATCACGATTTCGCATTTGGGTTATATCAAACGAACACCCCTGGCGGAATTTCGTTCCCAGAACCGGGGCGGCGTAGGAGCCAAAGGTTCCGAAACCCGCGATGAGGATTTTGTGGAATATATTTATCCGGCAAATATGCATGCAACCATGTTGCTGTTTACGCAAAAAGGGCGTTGCTACTGGTTGAAAGTCTATGACATACCGGAAGGTACAAAAACCTCGAAAGGCCGGGCTATCCAGAATTTGCTGAACATTGAAGCGGACGACAGGGTAAATGCCTTTATCCGTGTGAAATGGCTGAACGACAGCGATTTTGTCAATTCTCATTATCTGCTTTTCTGTACTAAAAAAGGAATTATCAAGAAAACCTTGCTGGAAGCTTATTCCCGTCCGCGCACAAATGGCGTGAACGCTATTGTTTTGCGTGATGATGACGAAGTGATTGCCGTGAGAATGACCAACGGCAACAACGAAATCGTTATCGCCAGCCGTAAAGGTCGCGCTCTTCGTTTCCATGAAAAAACGGTGCGTTTTATGGGACGGACGGCCGCCGGCGTAAAAGGCATAACTCTGGACCCGAAAAATGATGAAGTAATCGGTATGATTGCGATGAAAGACCTTGAAAAGGAAACCATTCTTGTTGTTTCCGAACAAGGATACGGCAAACGGTCCAAGATAGATGATTATCGCATCACCAACCGCGGCGGAAAAGGCGTCAAAACCTTGAATATCACTGAAAAAACCGGCGCTTTGGTGGGCATTAAGAGCGTTACCGACGAGAACGATTTGATGATTATCAATAAATCGGGTATCACCATACGCTTGAATGTTTCCGATGTGAGCATAATCGGGCGGGCTACGCAAGGCGTCCGTTTGATTAACCTCGAAAAACGCAATGATGAAATTGCTTCGGTTTGTAAAGTTATTTCCGAATCGGAATTGGATATTGTTGACGAAAAAACCGGTGAAAATCCGGAAATAAATGAAAATAATGCCAAAAATGATGTGGGAAATAATGATATTAACAAATAATTTGTAACTTTGTCGTTGATTGGATAATAATAATTTTAAAAATATATTTGTTATGAAAAAAATAGTATTTACAGTGGTATTTTTTCTTTTTGCGGCAAGTATTACTTTTGGACAGAAAAAAACGGTAAAGGCTGCAGCCAATGAAATTAAAGGAAATACGCCTAACCTCACGGAAGCGCGGAATCTTATCAAGGATGCTTTGACCAATCCGGAATCGGCCGAAGAGGCGGAAACCTGGTATGTGGCAGGCTCTATCGAAAACAAACAGTTTGATTTGGAGCGGACAAACGAAATGCTTGGCAAGCAACCGAATGAAGCGGTGATGTACGCTGCTTTGGGCGCGATTTCACCCTACTTCGAAAAAGCCTTGGAATACGATAAACGTCCCGATGCAAAAGGGAAAGTAAAACTGAAATATACCAAAGATATTAAGGCAATTATGTTGGCAAACCGTCCTTTTTATTCCAATGCGGGTATTTATTATTACAACAACAGGGATTACAAAAAAGCCTACGAAAATTTCAAATTGTATGGCGATTTCAAGAAAATGGACCTTTTTCAGGACGAAAAATGGACGATACCCGATAGCATCGAAAATCAAATCAGATATTATGCAGGTCTTTCCGCGGCGTTTATTCCCGATCATACGGCTGCCATTGAGGTTTTTGAAGAAATTAAAGACGGCGGCGTCAACGAAACGGATATTTACCGTGCGCTTGCCAATGAATACCAGCAGGTAAAGGATACGGCCGGTTTTGAGAGAACGATTGCTGCCGGATTTAAGCGGTTTCCGCAAGACGATTATTTCTTATTAAACCTCATCAATCAAAGCATTAGCAAAGGGAAGTCAAACGAAGCCATTGGTTATCTGGATGCCGCTATCGCAAAAGATCCGGACAATGCACAATTGTACGATGTTTTAGGTCAGGTTTACGAAGGAGACAGGAAAATCGATGAAGCCATCAAGTACATGAAAAAAGCTGTAGAATTGAAACCGGATACTGCCGATTTTCTTAC
>JAISXN010000218.1 GCA_031270525.1 Candidatus Symbiothrix sp.
TGAATACGGCAAATGCCGGAGAACAAAACAGAGAAGTAAGCACATTCCGGAAAATTCAAGTCAGTGCGGGAATAGACGTTTATTTTACGCAGGGAAAAACGCAAAGTGTACGCGTAAAAACGGAAAATGTAGATGAAAACAACGTCGTTACCGAAGTGAAAAACAAAACGCTTGTCGTCAAAATGAAAGACCGGAAAGGTTTTAGTTTTGGGATTAATAAAAAGTCAATCAAAGTGTATGTATCGGCGCCTGTGCTTGAAGGATTAAGCACATCGGGCGGTTCGGATTTCTATGCCGATGACTTGAAAAGTGAGAAATTTGATATTGCGTCGTCCGGCGGTTCGGACATACACATCAAAAATCTGGCTGTCAGCGGAAATATAGGCATCTCCACTTCCGGCGGTTCGGACTGCAATATCAAAAACCTGAAAACAAACACCTGCAAATTGGCTGCCAGCGGAGGAAGCGATATAAAAATCGGGATAGAAGCATCGGGCGACTTGTTGGTAGTCGCTTCCGGCGCATCCGATATCGAACTGAGCGGGAAAGTCAATTCGGCGTCGGTGTCGGCTTCCGGCGCGGCGGACATTGATGTGCGGAATCTGGAATACAAGCAGATAGATTCCAAGTCTTCGGGCGGAGCGGATATTCGCAAATAGTTTGTAACCATTAATTTGGGCTACTTCTCCATGAAAATTAAAAAAAGATAGCAGAAAATTTTAATAATAAGGAGAAAAGATGTACTTTTGCAATCCGGAATCAAAATAAAACAATCATACAATGGCAAAAAAAGTAAAAACTACTCCTACGCAGGCAGAGGCTAATGTAGGCGAAATCTTTTCAAGATCAGAAAGGTTCATCGAAACATACAAAAATCATATCATGATTGGCATTGGTGCAATAATTATTATTGTCGTCGCCACTCTCGGTATTCGTCAATACTATTTCATTCCCCAAGAAGCCGAAGCGCAAGAAGCTATTTTCCCCGGCGAAAATTTTCTTGCCAATCAACAATGGGAGTTGGCTCTGAATGGAGATAGCGCCACTTATCTCGGATTTTTGGGAATTATCGACGAATACGGTTTTACAAAAACCGCCAAGTTAGCGAAAGCTTATGCCGGAATCTGTTATTACCATTTGGGAAAATATGATGAAGCATTGGATTATTTAAAAGCTTACAGTGCGGATGACAAAATTGTCGACCCTGTTGTCACGGGATTAATAGGCGATTGTTATGTCAATATAAAAAACGTGGAAGAAGGCATCAAGTATTTCAGGAAAGCCGCTTCCAAAGCCGAAAGCGAATACATCAGCCCTGTTTATCTGAAAAAAGCCGGTTTGGCTTACGAAAGTCTTTCCGATTTCAAGAATGCGGTAGAAGTTTATAGCATCATCAAAAGCAAATATGCAGGTTCGATGGAAGCTGCCGACATCGACAAATACATCGACCGCGCTTCCGCTCAAATAAAATAAACGAACCGGAAATGGCAACCGCATTGCAAAATTTATCCGATTATAATCCGGCAACTGTCCCGGATGCAAGTGACATGCGTTTTGCCATCGTAGTCTCGGAATGGAATCCGGAAATAACCGGAAAACTCAAACACGGCGCTTACAACACCTTACTCAAACACGGCGCTAAACCCGAAAACATAACCGTCGTTTATGTTCCCGGAAGTTTTGAACTGGTTTATGCGGCAAAACGTATCGCAATGAACATCCGTCCCGATGCGGTAATCGGCTTAGGTTGTGTGATACGCGGGGAAACGCCGCATTTCGATTACGTCTGCGCCGGGGTTACACAAGGTTTTTCCACACTGAATGCCGAAGGAGATATACCTTACATTTTCGGCCTTTTAACGACAAACAATCTACAGCAGGCTCTTGATCGCGCCGGAGGAAAACACGGAAACAAAGGCGATGAATGTGCCGTAGCAGCCATAAAACAATTAAGAATTAAGAATTAAGAATTAAAAATTAAAAATTAAGAATTATGGATTGTGAAGTGATTAACCGTAATTCGTAATTGAATGGATAAGCTGGTATTAATTGTTACCGAACATCGCCGGTTCGGCTGGAAAATAAACCTGTACTCGGCTGTTGAACAATCATCCGAGAGCATTCGGATTTTAGGACTTCCCAACATCGACGAAGAAATCGAAAAAGGCGCTTCCAAAGCAGAAGTCGATTTATGGAAAGCGGTTAGTGATATTTCGGAAGAAGCCCTTTTAAAAGCGTATGTTCGCGACAAAGACAAATCCAAAATTTTGCAAAGCACCATCGACAATCTGATTCGCCCGAAGATAGAAAAACAATGCTCAAAAATCTTAGATTTAGCCCGGCAAACCGATATTCCTTTTTACCTTCGGGAAACGCCAAGTAGCCGTGCGGTTTACATTCATGATAAGCTCGAACTTCTCCCTGAAAAAAGCCGTTGCCTTTTCAATTTTATCAAGGATGAAAACGGATTGCGCTATTTCATTTCTTTGACGAACAAAGACGAAGAAATCTTATTGCAGGAAAAGCCGGCTATCGTCTTATCAAATGAACCGTGCATCGTTCTTCTGGGAAGTAAAATCCACCGTGTAGAAGACATTGATTCGAAAAAACTGATTCCTTTTTTTGATAAAACACACATAAATGTCCCACTTTCATCGGAAAAATTGTATATCGAAAAATTTATCCTGAAAACCATTCCCAAGTACGACGTCCGAATCGAAGGTATTGAAATGACTCAAAAAAATCCCGGTAAGAAGGCGGTTTTGACGCTCGAAGAAGATTTTCAGTCGCGTTTAACGCTCATCCTGTTTTTTCATTATGGAAACCGCCGCTTTACTTTGACAACCAACCCGCGGAAACGACGGGTATTAAATCTGGAAGAAATTGACGGTCAGGAAAACATCTGTTGGTTCGATCGTGACTTGGGATGGGAGAACCGCCTCTATAATCATTTGCTTGAATTGAATCTGGAGGTCCAAAACGAAAACGGTTTCTATTTGAAACAGAATCCCGAAATCCTGCAAAAATACGGCATAATTGATTGGATAAACCAAAATTCGGACAAGTTGAGCGATTTTGAAATCGAACAAAAAACGGAGCAACGGTATTATCAGGGAAAAATCAGGTTGGAATCGAAAGTCAGTGAAAAAATAGACTGGTTTGAAATAGAAATTGAAGTCGTTTTCGACCGGTTCAAAATTCCGTTCAGTCAGTTCAAAAAACATATTTTAACCGGAAGTATAGAATATGTCCTTCCCGACGGAAGTATTTTTATTCTGCCGGAAGAATGGTTTCACCGGTATCAGGAGCTATTTCTGCACACAGAATCTTCCGGACGGAAAATTCGCGCCAGGAAGATTCACACGCAATTTTTGGCGGATTCTATTAATGGGTTTTTTATCGAAGATAGCAAAAAAACTTTGGAAATGTTCAATCAGATACCGCTTGAACGTCCCGCTATTCCACAGCATTTGGACAAAATCCTGCGTCCGTATCAAAAAGAAGGTTATTACTGGTTGGAGCACCTGCGCAAATTGCATTTCGGGGGATGTCTCGCCGATGATATGGGTTTGGGTAAAACGATTCAAACCATTACGCTTTTGGAATCGGTTTATTCACAAGAACTTCCCGCTTCGTTGGTTGTCGCGCCGAAATCTTTGTTGCATAATTGGCATAACGAATTACGAAAATTTGCGCCGGATTTGAAAATTTACATTCATGCCGGAACTCATCGCAACAAACCCGAACAAATTGAAGAATTATTTAATCCCTGTCAAGTGATTATTACTTCCTACGGTATGGTTCGCGCTGACGTAGATTATTTGTCAAAATATGCTTTTCATTATCTTATTTTGGATGAAAGCCAATATATCAAGAATCCGGGATCAGCTATTTATCAGGCAATTAGAAAATTGTATTCTACACACAAACTGACGCTTACCGGAACGCCTATTGAAAACTCCCTGACAGACCTTTGGGCGCAGTTCAATTTTATTAACCAGGGCTTATTAGGAAGTTTATCCGCTTTCAGGAATAACTATATCAACAAAATTCACAAAGAAAAAAATAAAAAGACGCATGAAATTCTTCAACGCTTGATTCATCCGTTTTTACTTCGTCGAACCAAAGAAGAAGTCACTCCGGAACTTCCGCCTCTATCGCAGGAAATCGTTTATTGCGACATGACCGAAGAACAGGAAAAAGTATATGTCGCAGAAAAAAACAGTATCCGTAACAAATTGCTGGAAAATCACGAATTATTCGTAAAAAACAACTTTATCGCCTTGCAAAGTTTGATACGCTTGCGGCTTTTATCGAATCATCCGGCCATGATTTACCCGCAATATTGCGGCGATTCCGGCAAATTCGACCAGATTCTGCTCTATTTTGAGGATATAAAAGCCAACGGACATAAAGTTTTAATTTTTTCTTCGTTCGTAAAATCGCTGGAAATCGTCGCCGGATATTTCGATGAAAAGGGTTGGAAATACGCTATGCTTACCGGAAAAACCGAAAAACGCGAGAAAGAAATCGACTATTTTAATCAAGACAAAGATGTAAATGCTTTTCTTATTTCCCTGAAAGCAGGAGGCACAGGCTTAAACCTGACTGAGGCTGATTATGTATTTATCATCGACCCTTGGTGGAATCCTGCCGCCGAGATGCAAGCCTTAAGCCGGGCGCACCGCATCGGACAAAACAAGAAAGTGATGGTTTACCGTTTCATCTCTTCCCATTCCATCGAAGAAAAAATCATTTCCTTGCAGGAAGAAAAGAACCGCTTGTCGGAGACTTTTATTACTTCCAACAATCCGTTGGATAATTTGAGTAGCTCGGAAATTGAAGATTTGTTTGTATAAAAATGAGCGACTTTACATTTTTATGTAAAAAAGTCGTTACATTTGTAGAATAATGTCAATCAAATGAAAAAATATAAAATAGGCCTGTTTATACCGTGTTATATCGACCTTTTCTACCCGCAGGTGGGAATTGCTACGCTCGAGTTGCTGGAAAAATTGGGACAGGAAGTTGTGTATCCTCCGGAACAAACTTGCTGCGGTCAGCCTCTGGCTAACAGCGGTTCGGAAAAAGACGCCGCCGCAACGTACCGGCATTTCGTCCGGAATTTTCAGGGATTCGATTACATTGTAACGCCTTCCGGCAGTTGCGCTTATCACGTTCGCCGGCATTACGACATTATCGAGCAGACGGAAGCGGTAAAGAAGGTCAGGGAAACGACCTATGAACTTTGCGAATTTCTGACGGATATTCTCCAAACGGACGACTTGAAAATCCGTTTCCCCCACAAAGTGGGAATCCACAACAGTTGCCACGGCCTGCGGGGACTGAAACTGGCTTCTGCTTCCGAACTGGTGGAAAAGCGTTATTCCAAATTGCGCCGGTTGCTGGAAAAAGCCGAAGGCATTGAAATCGTTGAATTAGACAGGAACGACGAATGTTGCGGTTTCGGCGGGACATTTTCTATTTTCGAGCCGGACATTTCCGTAAAAATGGGACGCGACCGCATCGCCGACCATGAACGGAACGGGGTGGAAATCATCACAGCCGCCGATATGTCCTGTCTGATGCATTTGGAAGGTATCATCCGCAGGCAGAAAAAACCGATACAAGTTAAGCACATTGCCGAAATATATAAGGCACAATACAATTTATGTAACATGAAAAACACATATATCTAACTAATTAACAGCAAAATAGAACGATTTTCGCCACAAAACAATTTATGATTTTAATTGTATTTTGATTGGATTTTTGACCTGATTTGAGCGCAATTTTGAGCTTAATTTGAGCTAATTTTGAGGCACAGGTTGGATTTTTACTGAATATACCTAAAATACACTTACAACGCGATTTAAACAGCCTAAAAAGGGCTGTTTTTTTTGTGCCGGACGGTCCCGATTTTGATAATTTTGCCTCCAGAGAGGAAAAGTGAGAAAAAACGAAAAAAACCGGAGTTGTTCAGGCAGTTGTTCCGGAGTTGTTCCGATTCTTTTAAAAAAAAACATGCGATACCCCCCCCCTTTATGACCAAAAAAAGGTACTTATAAGCCAAAAAACATACGGATACCCCCCCCCCTTATGACCATTTTTTATGCACTTTAGAGTACCTTTATGACCATTTTTAAAACGGGTTTAATTGTTGATAATAGGTAGATTAGCGTGCTTTTTATGTAAAAAACAGAAAAAAATTAACAGAAAAAATGAGTTTTTGCGTATTTACAGGGCTAAAAAAGGACAATATTTAGCCTGAATTTTGCAGGATTTTTACGTAATTATATACTTACCTTTTACGATTCATAAATATGAGGAGTGACGCTAACAGACGTATTTGTGTATTTTTTTAAGTCTTCATTTTCCTTTTTCAACAAAGTGATCTCACCGCATAAACGCTCTATTCTGTCCAGCAACTCGCTAAAAATTTTTTTGTGGTTCTCTTGGATTGTATTGATATTATTTGTATATTTACTCTCTAAATCAACCGATTGGTGATTTGTTGGAAGTGGCAATGTTTGACTTTTTACATAATTTGTCTCGCGCAACATCGGGCCGTTGCCGGTAAGTAGCCACTCCGGATTTATTTCCGGATAAGTATAGATTATTCGCTCTAATTTATCTGCCCCTGGATGGTTGTTTTTATCCAAAAAACCATTAGACAACCCCGTTTCTTTATAAAATCTGTTTTTACTAATCTTCTTATATTCAACAAATTCAATTATTCTATCTCTTGATGTCATAAATTTTATAGATTTTTTGCTCGAAAAATTTGCATATTTAGATTTTTTGCTATATCTTTGACCTCATAATAAATGTCCCGCGCTTCAAATATAACAAAAATTTAAATATAAAAAAAATGAAAGTTTCAATCAGTAAAAAAGGCTACACCCTGAGCGGAATAAGTCCGGAAGAATTAAGTACAATTAAGTACTTGCTTGGGAATATAAGAAAAAGATGTTTTTTAACCCCAAAAAATGAAGATGGAAATTATTGTTCCGGAAGTGATTTTCTTGCCATCCTGAATGAAGATGAACTGAATGAATTTCGCGCATTTATGGATGAATGGGAAGATAAACCTTGGTAATAAAAAAAG
>JAISXN010000228.1 GCA_031270525.1 Candidatus Symbiothrix sp.
GCCCACAAAGTAGCTCAAAATCATGCCGCTTTCACGGAAATCATGCTGGCAAGCCGCACCAAATCCAAATGTGACGCTATTGCCGGCGCCATCGGAACCAGGTATGGCAACAAAAAAATACAAACCGCACAAGTCGATGCGGACAATGTGCCGGAATTGGTAGCCCTGTTCCAAAAATTCCAACCGGAATTGGTAATCAATGTCGCCTTACCCTATCAAGATTTGACCATCATGGACGCTTGTCTTGAAGCAGGAGTTAATTACTTAGACACAGCCAATTACGAACCGAAAGACGAAGCCAGATTCGAATACAAATGGCAATGGGCTTACCGCGACCGTTTCGAAAAAGCCGGGTTGACCGCTATTCTCGGCTGCGGATTTGACCCCGGCGCATGTAGCGTTTTCACGGCTTATGCCGCCAAACGCCATTTCAGCAGAATGGATTATTTAGACATCGTCGATTGCAATGCCGGAGACCACGGAAAGGCTTTCGCGACCAATTTCAATCCGGAAATCAACATCCGCGAAGTCACTCAAAAAGGCAGGTACTGGGAAAACGGAAAATGGATAACTACCAAGCCTCACGAAATACATAAACCTCTGACTTATCCGAGTATAGGTCAAAAAGAATCGTACGTAATCTATCACGAAGAACTCGAATCCCTGGTGAAGAATTTTCCGACACTCAAAAGAGCGCGTTTCTGGATGACTTTCGGACAGGAATACCTCATCCATTTGCGTGTAATTCAGAATATCGGCATGGCGCGAATCGATCCGGTTCTTTACAAAGGCGTCGAAATCGTTCCCATTCAATTCCTGAAAGAGGTATTACCCGATCCGGGCGAACTGGGAGAAAATTATACCGGCGAAACCAGCATCGGTTGCCGCATCAAAGGCCTCGACAAAGCAGGAAAAGAACTAACTTACTATATTTACAACAACTGCAAGCACCAGGATGCTTACAAGGAAACCGGTGCGCAGGGCGTCAGCTACACAACCGGCGTTCCCGCCACCATCGGCGCATTGATGTTTGTGAAAGGCCTTTGGCGTAAACCCGGCGTTTTCAATGTAGAAGAATTTGACCCTGACCCGTTTATGGAGCAAATGAATACACAGGGTTTGCCTTGGCATGAGATATTTAATTCAGATTATGAGTTTTGAAAATAAATCGGCAGAAAATTTTTAATAAATTAAAATAATGGAAAACAAACAACAAAACAATATCCAAATTGAATTGTCGGAAGATATTGCTCAGGGAATTTATTCCAATCTGGCAGTGATTGCCCATTCTTCCTCCGAATTTGTAGTGGATTTCGTCCGCCTGATGCCGGGAATTCCCAAAGCAAAAGTGCAATCGCGTATTATCCTGACGCCGGAACATGCCAAACGTTTGCTCCTTGCGCTTACCGATAATATCAAAAAATACGAATCGCAAATCGGAGTAATTAAATTACCTAATTCACCGAACTTTACGCCGCCGATTATCGGCCCTATCGGAGAAGCATAAATTAATTACGAATTACAAATTAAGAACAGGCTTGTAATTTGTAATTTCGTAATTCGTAATTTGTAATTGAATATGAAAGTAATGAAATTCGGCGGAACATCGGTAGGTTCCGCAAGCAGCATTTTGAAAGTCAAAGAGATTGTCGAAGCCGTCAATGAGCCGGTTATTGTAGTCGTTTCCGCAATGGGCGGAATCACAGACCAATTGCTGGCGACTTCGAAATTAGCGACTCAGGGCGATTATGCCTACGAAAAAGAGTACAATCAAATTGTCAGCCGCCACATCGAAACGGTCGAAAATTTAATTGCCGACCCTACAATCCGCAATTACGTTCTGAAACAAGTAGTTACCCTCTTAGACGAATTGGGAAATATCCTGAAAGGCGTTTTTTTGGTGCATGACCTTTCGCAAAAAACTTCCGACATCATTGTCAGTTATGGAGAAAGATTGAGTTCCCTGATTGTTTCCAATGTGATTCCGAACACCCAACTCTTTGATGCCCGCGAATTTATCAAGACCGAAAAACAATTCGGAAAACATATCGTCGATTTCAAGATAAGCAACGAGCTGATAAAGAAAAGTTTTGCAAACATATCTACGGTTTCCATCGTACCGGGTTTCATCGCCCAGGATTTAGCATCCGGAGAAATAACCAACTTAGGTAGAGGAGGTTCAGACTACACCGCTTCTATCATTGCTGCCGCTTTAGACGCCGGTATTCTCGAAATCTGGACGGATGTAGACGGTTTTATGACCGCCGACCCCAAAATTATCAGCAGCGCATACGTAATCAAGGAATTGAGCTATCTCGAAGCAATGGAATTGTCGAATTTCGGCGCTAAAGTTATTTATCCGCCGACGATTTTTCCCGCCTATCATAAGAGTATTCCCATCTTGATTAAAAATACCTTTAATCCCGCATCGCAAGGGACTTATATTTCTAAGGACAAGAAGAACGGCGGAAAATCCATCAAAGGGATTTCTTCCATCAGCGATACCTGCCTGGTTACCATTCAAGGTTTGGGAATGGTAGGTATTATTGGCGTCAATTACCGGATTTTCAAGGCTTTGTCTAAGGCCGGAATCAGCGTCTTCATGGTTTCCCAAGCCTCCTCCGAAAACACGACTTCATTTGCCGTGAAAAATGAGGATGCCGAATTGTCCGTCAAGGTTTTAAAGGAAGAATTTCAATTGGAACTACTCCAAGGCGAAATCAACGACGTTAAATCCGAAAAAGACTTGGCAACGGTAGCCATCGTCGGCGAAAATATGAAGCGAACGCCGGGTATTGCCGGTAAACTGTTTGGAACATTAGGCCGTAGCGGTATCAGCGTAATTGCTTGCGCGCAAGGCGCTTCGGAAACAAATATTTCCTTTGTAATTAACAGTCAGTACCTTCGGAAAGCCCTGAATTCGATTCATGATTCCTTCTTCCTTTCGGAATATCAAGTACTGAATATTTTCCTCGTTGGAACCGGTACGGTAGGCGGCAATCTTTTGGAACAAATCCGTCGCCAGCAAAAAACCTTGATGGAACATAACGGATTGAAATTAAATGTCGTAGGAATTGCCGACGTCAATAATATGATATTGAATCGCAGCGGTATCAATTTGGATAATTATCCGGAAGAAATGAGAACCAAAGGTCAGCCGACAACGCCCGATTCATTGCGGGACGAAATCCTGGAAATGAATATTTTCAATTCCGTATTTGTCGATTGCACTGCAAGCCATGAAATTTCAGCGCTTTATGCTGATTTTCTTTCGCACAATATTTCGGTAGTCGCAGCCAATAAAATTGCAGCTTCTTCGGAATACGAAAGTTACCGGCATTTGAAAGAAATTGCCCGTAAAAAAGGCGTTAAATTTCTGTTCGAAACCAATGTGGGAGCGGGTTTACCGATTATCAACACGATGAACGCCTTAATCAACAGCGGAGATAAAATCCTCAAATTGCAGGCGGTATTGTCCGGTACGATAAACTTTATTTTCAACACCCTTTCGGAAAAAATTCCGCTGAGTAAAGCCATTGCAATGGCGAAGGAAGCCCGTTTTTCCGAACCCGACCCAAGAATTGATTTGAGCGGAACAGACGTGATTCGGAAGTTGGTAATCATTTCCCGTGAAGCCGGTTACGAAATAAATCAATCGGACGTGGAAAAACATTTGTTCATTCCGGACAAGTTTTTCAATGGTTCTTTGGACAATTTCTGGGATACGATTTCCGAACTGGACACTGAATTTGAAAACAAACGGAGAGAACTGGAATCGGAAGGAAAACGTTATCGCTTTGTGGCTGAAATGGATAACGGGAAATGCCGTTTGGGATTACAAGCGGTTGACCGCAATCATCCGTTTTATGAACTGGAAGGCAGCAACAACATCATCATGATAAGCACAGAGCGTTATAACGAATTTCCGATGATTATCAAAGGTTATGGCGCCGGTGCGGCTGTTACGGCAGCCGGTGTTTTTGCCGATATTATCAGTATTGCAAACATCAGGTAATAATTGAGAATTGAGAGTTGAGAATTGAGAATTAAAATTCTTAACTCCCAATTCTCAATTCTCAACTCTCAATTCTCAATTAAAAAAATGGTTGATATTCAACAGATAAAACAACGTTTTGGGATTATAGGAAACAGTCCTTTGCTCAACAGGGAAATCGAAAAAACAATTTTGATTGCCCCTACCGATTTGACGGTATTAATTATCGGCGAAAGCGGGGTAGGAAAAGAAGTTTTTCCCCAGATTATCCATCAGAACAGTTCCCGGAAACATGGCTCGTACATAGCCGTCAATTGCGGAGCCATTCCCGAAGGGACCATTGATTCGGAACTTTTCGGCCACGAAAAAGGTTCGTTCACAGGAGCTTTGGCTGAGCGGAAAGGATATTTTGAAGTCGCCGACAAAGGAACCATCTTTTTGGACGAAGTCGGAGAATTGCCGATGGCTACTCAGGCGCGTTTGTTAAGGGTATTGGAATACGGCGAGTTTATCAAAGTTGGTTCGTCCAAAGTGCAGAAAACAAATGTACGCATCGTTGCCGCTACCAATGTGGATTTATTAAAAGCCATCCGCAACGGAAAATTCCGCGAAGATTTGTATTATCGTTTGAATACGGTGCCGGTGAATGTTCCGCCTTTGCGCGATCGAAAAGAGGATATCATACTGTTATTCAGGAAATTCGCAAGCGACTTCGCCGAAAAATACCGTATGCCTCCGATTCAGTTGACGGAAGACGCCAAGTTGGTTTTGGCTAAATACCGTTGGCCGGGAAACATCCGGGAATTGAAAAACATTACCGAACGGATGTCCATCATCGAACAAGAACGTGAAATTTCGGCAGATGTTTTAAGAACCTATCTGGTTAATCCGGAATTAGACCACTTGCCGGCTTTGATGAACGCTGATTTCGACCGGCAAACATTCAACAATGAAAGAGAAATTCTGTATAAGATTCTGTTTGATATGCGGAAGGATATCAATGATTTGAAAAAATTGGCGCCGGAGTTGAGTAAACTCAATTCGCAAGTACAGCAAGTACAAACGGATTTGACTCATCCTGTTTATCAACACCCTGTTAATCAGGATATTTCCAAACAGATAATCGTTGACGAACCGGTTCAGTATGCCGATGAATATACGGAAGAAGATGTGAAAGAACCCGGACAGGATGTTTTCTCAACAGCTACCATGTCATTAAATGAGGTTGAGAAAGAGATGATTCGGAAGGCTTTGGAACGCAACAAAGGTAAACGGCGAAATGCCGCTTTGGACTTGAAAATTTCGGAACGAACTTTGTACCGGAAGATTAAGGAATATGAATTAGAATAAGTAAAGAACTAAGAGTTTATGAAAACGAGGGTATATATATGGAGTATGGTTATTGTGACGGGTATTTTGTCCGCCTGTTCGATTTCTTATAAATTTGAGGGAGGAAGCATCAATTATGACGTGACAAAAACCATCCATATTTCCGAATTTCCCAATCGAACACCCAATTATCCGCTTTTTACTCAGGTTTTTGATTTAGCGTTAAAAAAACGATTTATCGAACAAACCCGGCTGAAAGAAGTGAGTAACAATGCGGATATTGAAATAGAAGGGGAAATCACCGGTTATCAATTGACGGGACAAGCTGTCCGTGAAGATGATTATGCCACAAAAACACGACTAACGGTTTCTATTCGTGTTCATTATATTAATAGCAAGGAAGCGAACAAAGATGTGGACCAAACGTTTTCGGCTTTCAGGGAATTTGACAGTAACAGTCCTTTGGAATCTGTTGAAGGTCAGTTGATTGAAGAAATTGTGAATGAAATTGTCGACATGATTTATAATGCGACAGTTGCAAATTGGTAAATTTTGAAAAAAATATGCATACGGAGAAAATAATAATTGATTTAATGCGCGGAAATTCCCGGTATGACAAAAAAACGCAGGTAAGTTTATCGGAAATAATCGAAAAATATCCTTATTTTCAAACGGCGCATTTACTTTATACGTTGAACCTCTTTCACTTAGAAGATGCGCATTTTCTTTATGACTTGCGGAAAACGGCGGTTTATCTGAACGACCGGAGAAAACTTTTCTTCCTGGTTGAAAACCGTTTTTTTGACTTGGATAAAATTGAGGCTTTGCAACATGAAATTCCCAAAAACGCGGATTCCGTTTTCAACTTGATTGATTCTTTTTTGTCCGAAAAAGAAGAAACATTCGACGAACCGGAAGAAATACAGGATTCTCCCGCTGTTTCGACCGATTATGTCAGCAGCTATTTATCTGAAAACCAGGAAGAAAAGACAGAAGATATCAAACCGTTGCAATTTCAGGATGCAATCGACCTGTTTTTGGCAAAAGACGAGATTTCTCCTATAAAAATCGAACTAAATAATCAGGATAAAGAGGAAAAAATACCAATTCCCGATGTGGAAGAAGTTGATGACAGCGACTTTTTTTCCGAAACATTAGCAAAAATTTATATCAAACAGCGGAAATATGACAAGGCTTTGGAAATTATTCGTAAAATAGTTTTGTTTTATCCGGAAAAAAGTAGTTACTTTGCAGACCAAATTCAAATGTTGGAAGATTT
>JAISXN010000019.1 GCA_031270525.1 Candidatus Symbiothrix sp.
ATACACATTAAAGCATAATAGTCTTTATCGGGAGGATTGTTAAAAACGATAGCACAAATAAAAAATATAATCACTATAACGAACCAGTCTGATGGTGCAAGATTATCATTCATTAACTTATACTTTTTTGTGCATTGGGTACATAGAATTTTCACGTGCAGGATTCACACGTGTTCCGCCGATAGCCGTAGCAAAAGTAATGGGAAAGACCTCTTTACCGTCCTATTATAAAATTTCCGATTCATTTCCTTAGTTGTTTTTATTAAGCCGTACAACAAATCCGCCTCCCGAACTCATATTGATTGACAGTTTTTTATCAGGATTGACAGATAGAGCCTGCAATACGTAATCGGAAGCAATGCGCCCTGTATTTACGCCGTCTTTTAATATTGTTGCCGGAAAAGTTGCAGATGCTTCCAAAAATGATAAATCTATTTCAAACGATCTGCTGTTTTCATCGGTTATTCCCGCGATATACCAGTTGTCCCCTGTTCGACGGGCGAGCAGCAGATATTCGCCGAATCTCGCGTCCAATACGCGGGTTTCATCCCATGTAGTCGGTATTTGCGAGATAAACCTTGTGTATTCCGGCTCTTCTTCGTAGGCAAAAGGGGCGTCGCACATCATTTTCAACGCCTCGTTGTAAATGACAAAAAGAGCCGCTTCATTAGCCCGGGTACCGGAAACCGAAGGCAGGGTAAACGAAATCTCCGGCATCCGGTGTACATTTCTCATTCCACCCGGCGTATAATCCATAGGACCGATTTGCCCGCGTACAAACGGAATCATTACTTTATGGTTAACATCGCATAGCGCTTCTAACTTGTTGTACTCATTACCCAAAACAGCCTCGTAATTAATAATATTCGGATAGGTTCGCGACAAACCCGCCGGCTTTGTGCATCCGTGAAAATCGACCAGCAATCTGTATTTAGCCGCCGCCGCTGCTATATCTTCGTACATACGTATGCCGCTTTGGTCTTCCCTGCCGAAAAAATCGGCTTTAACGCCCGCCGCTCCCCATTGGCTGAAAAGCTGTAATGCGATATCCAACTGACGGTGGAGCGTATGCCCCGGACACCATAAAAGGACTTTGACGCCTTTTACGCTTGCATAATTGATGACAGCATGAATGTCAACATCGGGATTAACCAGTGTCAAGTCGTATTTATCCGTCCATAACCAATCTATCAGGATATATTCAAGCCCATATGTTGCGGCAAAATCAATATGATGGCAATAGGTTTCCGTATTTACCCCGCCGACAAACTCAACGCCCTTTACTGCATAATCGTGCCACCATTCCCAGGCTGCTTTACCCGGCTTTATCCAATCTGTCTCAGCAAGTTTACAGGGTTCGGATAACTGATAGACAAAATCGTTATCGGCAAAAATCCTGTCGTTGTCGCTGATAACCATCAAACGCCAGGGATAACTGCGCTTTCCCGAAGTTTCGGCAATATAATCCGCTGTTTGGTCTGCCAACTGCGAATAATTGCTAAATCCCCCCGTTTTTGTTGTCAATGCTGCTTTTTCAAAAGTTCCCAGCAAATAATTCTCATAATCGTTGCCCCTGTTCAGAAACAAAGACGGATAATCCCGTAAGTCGGCTTCCGTTATAAGCATTTTAGTTGCCGGAGTAGACTGAACGACTACCGGAAGATACAACTTGTTCATTTTATTTCCGAATTCATTGATTTTCTCTACATCAAGGTTTACTTTTTTATAGCGTGTTTCGTAATCCTGACGTTCGGATACCCATGCTTGCGTCCCGAAGTTAAAACGGTAGGCTACTTCCTCATCCTGAACAATTACTTTTTTTTCTTTTAAATTCGTGATAAAACGGTAAGCCAAGGCATGATCATACACGCGGAAAAGCACCGAAAAATCGCCTTCAAAGTCCAAGCGAAGTTCATTGTAGCGGTCGTCAATTATTTTCCGGCTGCCCCAAACGGTCTGAATGATATTGTTTACATTCGTTCTCTCTGCTTTTTTCAATTTGGCGTTTTTCCCGAGAATCCGGTTGTCGATAGTCATTGACATGGGTGACGTCATTAATACCGTTTCGTTTTTATATTTCACCTGATAATAAATTCTTTCGCCGATAATGACTTTTGCCGATAAATTACCGTTAGGCGAGCTGACCTGTTCGCTTTTTTGTGCAAATACTCCGCAAACAGCCAATATGTTTATATGGAAAATCAATAATGCCAATGTATATCGTCTTTTCATTGTTCATTCTTTTTTATTGTTCCTGTTGTATTATAAGGAAAAGGGTTGACAAAAGGAAATTCGCGTTTTATTTCATCATAATCCAATAATTGCGGATCACCGGCAGTTGTTTTAAACAATCCGTTGCTCCGAAGCAGGAAATCACCAAAACGAAGCGACTCGGAACGTATAAACAGGTTGTTGCGGACATAATTCAAACGTCTTCCGAAATCGGTAAAGTAACCGGTTAATGCAGGGTATTTTTCCTGATATAGAGGAGAAAGAATATCAACCTCATCTTTTAACCGGCTATTCATTATCGGACTGCTTAAAAAATCGCTCCATCTTTTGTCATTCCAGGCTCCATGTCCTATTGCAACTTTACAATCGAAGAATATATTGTCAATAATTTCATTGTCATGCCCTCCGTGAAAAAACACTGCGGCGAAATTGCCGTAATGTCCGGGATTTCCCACCTTATGAAATAAGTTGTTACGGATAATGATGCCTCCGGAGCCGTCGTCAATATATACGCCGCATATACTGACCAAGTCATTTTTGGGAAGTATGTTGGAAAAGTAGTTGTATTGTATCACTGTCCCTCGTGAAGACGGGTCTCTACCCGTATAGACAGCTCCCATGTCGTCCGCATTTTTACAAACATCATCGAAACGGCAGTATTCTATCAGATGATCGTTTCCCATAAAACTGATTGCCTGATGATGCAGGTCATAGAAATTACAGTTGCGAACGATATTACCAATTCCCATCAGTTTTATCGAGGGAGAATAAGTATTATTGATCCTGTCGTTTTTTGTAAACTCGCAATTATGAATAAGATTATTTCCGGGCGTTAAAGATTTGCGGTTCCCGCCATTGACGATAATCCCTCCTGTTCCGGTGTTGCGTATCCGGCAGTTGCTTATTACAATATTCCTGAAATCACCCGTAATTTCAGGATCCATCCGGGGAGAACCATCTGCATAATATTCCATCTTGTTGTTTTGTAAAACATATCCCATACTGATTGCGACGGTTCCCAGATTACTGAAACGGCAGTTGTCTATAACGATATCCGTACTGTTGTCAATGAAGACAGCCATGCCTCTTGCACAAGTGAAATGAATTCCTGTGATTGTTACCTGCGAAGTGTTTCGTATTCTGACCAGCGAGGATTCTATCAATGAAATCTCCACATCGGATTTTTCAATATCCTGATCGGGATAGATATAGAGTTTTCCGTTTTTCCTGTCCAAAAAATATTCTTTGGGCATATCTATTTCTTCAAGAAGATTGTAGGCATAGTATCCTCTTATGCTCAAAGCTTTGTTTTTATCCGAAGAACTTGACCGAACGCCATATATGTGAGGCTGAACAACTTTTATGCTGTTTTTCGTATGGTTTATATGTTCTACTTTCAGGTGATCGTCGTTATAACCGAACGAGAACTTCCCATGCAACCATATTTCACCGGCATTTTTCCAACGTTCAGGTCTGTTGTATTCATAACCGAATTCAGCTCCGCGATTGGAAAAATCGCCGTCTCTCGGCACAGAACCCTTGTCGTGTACTTCCCCTATTTCCAAAATCCCTGTATTGGGATAGCGGGCAAGCATCATCGGCTCATTATCAATAAACAATTCAAGCGGAGCCGGTTCAGGGATAATGCCGAAACCGTGTTGTTTTAATGTTCCAAAGTCCGAAACGCCTTCCTTTTTCAAGTCGATAACCCTTATTTTATCTTTTACTCCGGGTAACAGGCGTTTCAATATTGAAGTCTCCTTACATGGTTTGAACTTTTTTCCGCTTAGTTTTTTACCGCCGTAAAAAACGACTTGTTCGTTATCATAAGCTGTCAGTTTCAGAGAGATGTTTTCAGGAATATCTAAGGATGAGTTTCTGTAATAGACGCCTTCCCGGAAATAAATTGTAAATGCGTTATTTTTTGTGTTTGATTTGATTGCTTTTACAGCTTGTTCGGGCGTAGCGAAGGGCTTATGAAAACTGCCTTCATTTTTATCGGAGCCATTGGCGGACGATACATAGTATTTTATTTCATTCATTTTCTCTCCGGCAAATAAAGCCGTTGTTATAAACGATAGAATAAAGATCAATAAAAATCTTGTCGGTTTAACCATGAATTTCAATAATTTAATTAATTCAAAATGCTTTTTATGTATTCCGCGCCTTGCTCATAAAGATTCCACGCTTTATCTATTCCATTTTTACGATATATTTGAGCGGTATCATAGCCGGCGTAAATTTCCATCAACCTGTCCGCAATCTGACTTCCTGTCGTATGTTCTATCTCGAATACCCATTGATCGTATCCCAAGTCATAGTACATTTGTCCTTTAATCGTGTCGTCGGGTTGGCGCAGATAGATAGCAGGGGTTCCGTTGCAAAGCGCTATAATAGGCGAATGACATTCGAAACTCAGCAGGCAAAACGCTTTGCTGTATAAAGACGCGGCTTCGTCGGGAAGCCAGTATCCCCGTTTTGTTACGAAAGGCTTAACATCGTCGGGAAGCGGGTCGATCAGCAGTTCATCCATAATATCCACTTGATAGGTCATTTCGGGACAAACCAATACCCGTTTGCTTGTCGTTCTTACCCATCTGATAATCGCTTCCCGCAGTTTTGCATGATCTACCTCTTTCCACCGATTGTTCCAATCCTCCCATTTTTTTATTTCTTCCTCGCTTTGCCCCGGACGGATAAGCCAATAGGGAGTTTTTCGTAAGCGTGGAATAACACAGATAAAACTGCGTTCTTCCAATCCGTTTTCTTCCATAAAAGCTGTTGCTTTCCCGTCATCCCTTATGTTAAGGGCAAAAGTCGCGTCGGGGACAAACAGTATGTAAGGATTGGTAACGCCTGCTTTTTTCAGCCTTTCAATCGATTCTGTCTCGCGCGTAAAAACGAATGACGCATCTTGCAACAAATCTTTTAATCCGGGAGAAATATTATCTATGGTTACGCCGAAAACGCCGAAAGGCTTAGCCGTTTTTTTACGCCATGCCTCCAGGCAATCAGACGCTACGACATAAGGACCCGAACCGTGGATAAAAACGTCGGCTTCTACCATCGCTTTGTTTACTTCGGGACTGTCTATTGTGTAATCTTTATTGGTGTGCCCGTAAACTATTTCTACAGCGGGAAAATTCTTTTTAAGCAAGGCTTCCACTTGTTCACTTTCGCTCAGTTTCCATAAAACGATTTTCGATCCGGGAAATTTTGTCTGTAAAACATGTAAAAGTCCCGGCGTGTGGGCAATGTCGCCGATGTTGATGTCCTGCCAACCTGAAACGACAAGGATATTTAATGGTTTGCTTTCATGCTGCAATTTCTCTTTACCATTGCCGCAAGCCGAAAGAAGGAGTGAAACAGATAAGATGATTGAGATTAGATTTCGTTTGTTCATATTATTGCATCGAATTGTTTTTTTATGCGGATATGAAAATTTATTTTTTTATCACTTTATGATATTCAAGCTCCTTGTCGGTACTGACAGAAACCATATAAATGCCTTTTTGCCATGAATTTGTAGAAATCCGGTAATTTTGTGAATATACCTGCGATTGATAGATTATACGCGCGCTTATATCTGTTACTTGAATTTCGGTAATATACGAATTGTCTGATCTGACAGTCAAATATCCTGATGCCGGATTGGGAAACACAGTTGTTTGAAGCGATTGCAGGTTGTTGATTCCGGTCACGCTTTTTTCCCTGTAATGGATGCCGTCGAAAGAGGAACGTATCACATAATCCCCCTGGTCGATGGAAAAATCGACCCGCAAATCGGTTTTTCCTGTCAGCGTGCCCAAAAACACCCGGAACAGCCGCTCTTTTACCCCATTGGCTGCGGTAACCGCTGTCGCTGTGGGCGATAGCCAGTTGCAATAGACGTAATCGGCGCTGTCGGCAAGTTTCGCTTTTACCGACCAAAACTGATTACTGAGCGGCGATGCTACCAATAAATAGATTTCGTATTCTTTCGACGGGTCGAAGATATTGTTTTCCTGCATATAAATATCCGGTGTATTGTTGATTACGTGCGTTTCTACATAGTTGCCGTCTACGCTTCCATTTTTCACGCCTTCATCTGTCCGGTAGTTCCATTCGGATTTGGAGTCGGCGCCTGAAATATTTTCTATTATGTATTCCGAAGGAAAAAGATTGCCCGGATGACAATTTAGAAACAGGAAACCTTCTTCGTCGGGATCGTTACCGCCCGGATCGTCGGGAGGCGTCGCACCGGCAGGTTTTCGCGAATTGCTTCCCCCGTAATAAGTCAAATCCTGATATTCGATTTGATTATTAATTTCCGTAGCGCTTTGCAGTACAATCACCTCCTGTCCTCCGCGGATTAATCTAAAAACAGGAAGACCTTCTTTTAAGGGAACCTCAAACGAATTAATTCCTGCGGGTAATTCTTGTCTGTTCTTTTCTCCGCCAATTTCTATTTCTACAGTACCCGGTTCAGTTAAAAACGCAAGAAGTTCTATCCTGTCTTTCGGGGTATCGCTTCCCGAACCCAGTCTGAATTTTGTTGTTTGTATGGAAGGTTCGGCTGTAACGGAATGTTTCCTGTGAAAATAATACAATACATCGCGTTTAATTTCCGGTTGCAGGCCTGTTTTGAACCATGTAGTGTAATAAGCCGTCAGGTCATAAAAAGAATAATTTATTCCGGTTGAGGGCGAAATTACGGTATGTTCCGAATAATCATTCCATGTGATAAGCTGTACCCAATCCGCTCCTCCTTCAATGGCGTTTTTCCACATTACGCGAATTGCTTCGCTGTTTCCCGTCTCCCAATAGCATGTAGATCTCGGGCGCATATCTTGCGGCGCAACGGGCATCATCCATAAGGGACCATACGCCTTTGCTTCTGCCGGAACGTTAATCCACGATGCTTGTGCTTTGGGAGAACGCGATCCCCAATCCGACATTCCGTAACTAATGGGAGCAAAACTTGCCGCATAATTTTTCCATCCTTGAAAAAGAGGGACGAAAGCAACTTCGATTCCTGCTTCCTTCATTTCGTCGAGCCAATTTGTCCACCATGCGGCAGATTTGTTATGAGCGTTGTATGGAGATACGACTAAGCGACCATCGTTCAAACGGTAAGCCGCAGGATATGCGCTTAATGATTTGACTAACTCCGTCATTTCGGTTGTTTTATCCTCAAAAACCTCCATATCCGGCATCAATACGATTTTGAAACCTTCATCAACGCGGTTAGCCGCTTCCAACAATAATATAGTCCTGTCCAAATGGCTGCCTGTATGCGACAACAAGTCGCACGTAAAACCGTCAAGACCCGCTGCTATTGCTCTTCTTACTTCTTCTTCCATGTTAAGTTCCCGCCAATTAATCTCCGGACGCGGACTTTGAGGGAGCGGGCGAATACGCAGATAGCCGCCGTAAGCCGCATGTTTACCGCTTTCCCCGTTAACGTTTAAATATGCGGTTTGATAATAATCATTATCGCTTGGTTTATTATCAAAAGATAAAGGGAACGGTGTAAAATAATGGGCGAAAACCAACTTTTCGGAAGCTCTAAGACTTTCTACCGAGGGTTTGTCAAACGGGAAAGGAGTGTCGTATTCCCATGGAGTGGGAACAATCTCCTGTGCATTTAGCGAACAAAAGCAGACAAGCAAAACAGAAAGAACATATATCTTTTGGCTCAAACTTTTTTTCATGATGTTAATCAGTTTTTTATCATTTTATAAAAACCGCTTCCTTTTTCCGTATCTATACGAACAACATAAATCCCTTTTCCCCAATTCAACGTGGATATCCGGTGTTCTTTTGAGTTTTCTTGCGACTGATACATTACGCGAGCGTTTAAATCCATTACCCTAACTTCCGTTATATTGTAATTATCTGAGCCGACAATCAAATAATCGCGTATTGGATTGGAGGACAAATGCAGTCCTGTTAATTTAATAACATTCACGTTAGTATTGGTAATCTCCCTGTACTGAATACCATCAAATGACGAACGTTGGACTGTTTCGCCGGTGTCTATCGAGAAATCAACCCGTAAATCTGTTTTTCCCGTTACCGTACCAAGCAATATCCTGAAAATTCTTCCGGTTGATCCGTCAGAGGCGGCTATCGTTATTCCTCCCGGCGTGTTCTTATTGCAAATGACGTAATCGGTGGCGCCTTCCAATTTTGCTTTCACCGACCATAATTGACTGGCAGGAGACTCTACCACCAAATAAACCTCATACGTTTTTGCCGCATTGAAAATATTCTGTTCCAACAAATAGATATCGGGCGCTTCCTGTAATTGCGTCGCCGCCGGATCTGTTCTTACTATTGTTTGAACAACATTTCCATCCAAACTCCCATTTGCCACTCCGGTTCTTCTGTAATTCCATTTCGGACCGGAAGAAGCAAATACATCATCCCACCAGATATTTCCACCTTTATCATCACTTATAAACAAATTACTCTCAAATTCACTAAGCGCATAACAATTTATAAATTCAAATTGTGCCTTAGCCGTAGAAAATCCGGTAAGTAGAATGGAAAGAATGAGTATCTTTCCTGTTAGATTGTTCTTTTTCATAATGTTAATTTTAATATATTATTTGTTTTTCGCAAGTCTTGTTTATCCTCTTGCGATAGGAGTTTTAATTTTAAGGAACAAAATATAATACCGCTATTCTTCGGCTCCCGGATATCCGGTATTTTGTTTGATTTTAACCGATTTGTTTGCGTCAATAGCCTTTTGAGGAATAGGGAAAAGCGCGTTGAAGGGTTTCATCGTATTATTAGCGCGGAAATTATATTTAATGGAACGTTCATACAACACACCCATCCGGGAAAGAACTAATCTGCGGGGTTCTTCAATATACAGTTCCCGCGCTCTTTCGTCCAAAAGGTAATCGATTGTTACCCGGGAAGGATCTACCGGCGTGGCTTTCGCCCTTGAACGTACTTCATTGATATCGTCTGCCGCTTTGTCCAAATCTCCTTTCCGCAAATAAGCTTCTGCACGCAATAAATAGGTTTCTGCCAGACGCATTCTGATAATTTCATTATTCGTATTGCCCGATGTCGGGTCTTCTGCTCTTGGAGTTCCTTCTATTTTTCTGTGCATCGGATATATTGCCCGCATCGTATCAATCGGTACGGTAGTCGGAGAACCATCGGGATTTGCAATTACTACTCTTCCATTGCTGTGCGTAGTTATCCTTACCAATTGCCCCAGATATGTCGACGCCGGATTATTATAATACCAATTGCGACGAATATTGTATGATGAATTTCTCATATCATTCCAATCCTCATTCCAGATTTCATATTTTATGTAATTCAACGGTACCGTAATGCCCTGACAGCGAACAATTGAATCGCAGGGAAGATTAGTATGTTTTCCATCCGGGGTTTTTACTGCATCAACCTGAGGACCAAAAATGCGGGCTAATGAATTTCCGGGACCTATGCCTCCATTGGTGCGCAACTCAATCTGCAAGGCCCAGATTATTTCCAAGTTACCGGAAGCGCGGTTTTGTTGATTAGTCCAAAAAAGATCGGAGAAAACGTCGCCGGGACGATTCATATCTCCAAAACGTTCTTTCATCAGTTTGTACTCGCCGCAATCGTCCGTATCAATGATTTTGGAAGCCGTGGCAATGGATTTGTCATAATAATCCGCGTCGCCCGTTTCCATTGCCAGGGATATATAGACCTCCGCCAATAAATGGCAGGCGGCTGCTTTGTAAATTCGTCCATCGGCAAGTCCGGCGTCGGGTACCGGTAAATGTTCGGCGGCAAACTCCAAATCGTTTTTTATAAATTCCAACGTTCCCGCTTTTGAAGCCCTGTCGAAATTAAAAACCGGTTCTTTATATTCCCTGTCAGCCAATGGTATTCCACCGTAAAGATGCGCCATGACGTTGTATGTGTAAGCCCTGAAAAATTTAGCTTCTGCAACAATCGCATTTTTTTCTTCTTCCGACGACCATTTTACCTCGGGATATTCAGCCCTGTCAATGATCATATTGCTTTGTTTTATCATTTTCGTATAACACCAATCCCAATATTTGGTAACAGTAGAATATTCAGGCGTTAATATCCCATAATCATTTAAAAAACGTGTGTCCGAAACGCCGGCTGTAGCCACGTCTGTTCCCGAGGACATTTCGTCGCCCAGACCGCCCCAGATTCCGTGCTCGTCCCTTGCAAACGCATGAAGGGCTGTTATGGCTGCTTCAAATCCCGATTTATCGACCAATACATTTTCGGGGCTGAAACTGTCCAGTACCTTTTCTTTCAGAAAGTCGTCGCTGCACGAAGTTTGCAACATTGTTGCAAAACCAATTATGCTAACTATAATTATTATTTTTTTCATATTCATGCTGATATAAAGTTATTCTATATTTTTTATAATCCTACTCTTAATCCAAAAGTAATACTGCGCATCAACGGAGTGTTAATTTCACTGTATTGTTGTCCCCGGTTGCCTAATCCGGCTTCGGGATCCCAGCCGTGCCATCCTGTCCATGTAGCAATATTTTTTCCGCTTGCATAAAGGCTTACATTGTGGAGTTGTATTATATTTATCCATTTTTTAGGAAGTTCATAAACAAGCGTTATATCTTGCAGGCGCAAAAACGTACGACTTTCATAAAATCCATAACCTTTGGGATTGGGGTAGCCAATGCTTGGTCTGTCGGTTAACGGATTAGAAGGCGTCCAATACGGAATATCCAATATATTAGCTTTATCGTACTGATTTGTACCGGGATTAATCCAACTGTTCGGGCTATAGCCGCCCTGACGCCAATTGAACATAAACGATAATGTAAAGCCCTTGTATCCGAAAGTATTGGTTAAACCAACTAAAAAATCAGCTTGGTTGGAGTGAAGTACTTGACGGTCTTCCGGACCTATCGAACCATTCTCGCTGACATCCTTAAACTTTAAGTATCCCGGTTTTGCCGACGGGTCAACAGACATATCCTCGCCTTCCTGCCAGATGCCTTCAACTACATAATCATAATTAGACCCTAAAGGATGTCCGATAAACCAACTGTTTGCAATTACGTCGTCTTCTTTTCCATCGCCGTCAAGATCCTCGCCGGATAGTTTTTCTATACGGTTCCGGTTTAACGAAAAAACAAGATTTGTACTCCATGAAAAATTTCTACCTGCAATGTTTTGGGTGTTGATTGTCGCTTCAAAGCCTCTGTTGGAGGTTTCGCCGATATTGGTTAAAAATGAATTGTATCCTGTCATTCCCGGAAGAGCAAGGTTCAATAAAAGGTCTTTTGTTCTCATTTTGTACGCTTCAAATGCTCCGTTGATTCGTCGATTAAAAAAACTGAAATCTAATCCTAAATTATAAGCGTAAGTACTTTCCCAACCTAAATTCAGATTAGCCATTGAAGTTGGATACAATCCGGTATAAGGAGCGCTTCCATCGCCGAATACATAATATGTTTCAGCCATTTGGCTTAACGACGCGTACCTGCTGATTCCCCTGTTTCCGTTTTTTCCGTAGGAAAGACGCACTCTGAGCATATCTATTCGAGATATATCTTCCATAAACTTTTCTTCCGAGAATATCCATCCAAGACCGACAGATGGAAAAATTCCATATTTTCTACCATCCCCAAACGCGGAATAGCCATCTCTTCTTACGGTTGCATTGAGGGCATAACGGTTTTTTAAGCTATAACCTATCCGTCCCATGGAAGATACCGCCTGACTCTGTCCTGCTCCCGAGGCTACTGTTTGATTCTCGCCAATGCCGAGATTATTATATCCCAACACATCGTTGAAAATATTTTTGCTGCTTAGCGACGATGACTCGTCTTTCATCTGTTCAAAGCCATACATTAACGTAAGGTCCAACTTGTGTACGTCTGCAAAAATCCTTTCATACTTTAATATATGTTCCATTGTTAAGCTGTGCATTTTATAATGATATTTACTGCCGGAGCCTAAACTGTAATATTGCTCCCGGATAAATGACGGATTGTAATTATAAACCTCATCATTTCGAAGCGTGTTGTTTAAGTTCAACCGGTAAACTAAACCTTTTAAGGGCAACTTTATTTCACTATAGACATTGCTGAAAAGTATTTGAGAAATATCTTTGTTTTCATGCAAAAGAGTAGATGTAAGTGGATTTTCCACAAGTCCGATATTCATCGGTTGGGGACGGGGAACTCCGTCGTCATAATACAAATCGGCAAAAGGACTTAAATAGGTTGACATATATAAATTTGCTTGATTGCCCGAATTGTCTTTGTTGGTAAATCCTACGTTCATTCCTATTTTCAACCAATCGGCAATGTCTATATCAAAATTGGAACGAACCGATATCCGCTTGAAGCGATCGCCCATAACAACCGACTTTATGTCGGTATAAGAACCTGACAAATAGTAGTTTACACGCTCCGACTTTCCCGAAACGCTTAATTCGTGATTAATCATGGGAGCGTCTTGCGAAATAGCCTCAAAGGGATCAATTGTGATTCCGGCGTCGTAATTCGCCTGCTCCAACGGATTTAAAATGGTTAATTGACCACCCAGATATTCTTCTACATCTTTCAGTTTTTGTATGTATTTTTCGGGACCTAATAAGCGGGGAACTCCGGCAAAACTTGAAAAACCGGTATATCCGTTATAATTTAACCGGGGTTTGGGGGCGCTTCCTTTTTTTGTCGTAATCAAAATGACGCCGTTTGTCGCACGCGAACCGTAAATAGCCGCAGAACTCGCATCTTTAAGAATATCTATTGATTCAATATCATTTGAGTTGATGTCGGAAAGTTTTCCGCCTGTATAAGGAATTCCGTCCAAAACAATCAAAGGATCGTTGCTTGCCGTAATGGATGTATTCCCGCGAATCCTGATTGTCAAATCCTGTCCGGGACGTCCTCCGTCTGTTACCTGGATTCCTGCAACCGTACCCCTTAATATTTGTGAAACATTTACATTAGGAAATGTTTCCATCTTTTTTACATCAACCTGAGTTACGGCGCCGGTAACGTCTCTCTTTCGTTGTACGCCATACCCGACCACCACCACTTCGTCCAACAACCTGTCATCCTCTTTCAGCGTAACCCGAAAATTCGTCTTACCATTTACATTAATTTCTTGCGTTTCAAAGCCAAGATAAGATATTGCCAAAATGGCATCAGCTGGAACATTCAACGAAAATCTTCCCTCAATATCCGTCAATGTACCTGTTGATGAATTTTTTACGGCGACTGTCGCGCCGATAACAAGTTCGCCGTTTTGGGCAGTTACCGTACCGGAAATTTTTTGTAGAACCGTATTTACTCCTGTTCCTTTTTGAGTTTTCTTTTCAACTAAATAGAGTTTATTGTTCTTTATCTCAAAATCAATACCGGTATCTGCCAACAGGGTCTTTAATATGTCTCTAACTTCGGTTGACGCGGCATTGATAGAAACCTTCCTGTCGATATCTACCAATTGCTCGCTAAACACCAAAGCAAGTCCGGTCTGCTGTTTAATTGAGTTGAGTACTACTTCGAGGGGAACGCTTTGATAAGATAATGTAACTTTCTGCGCGGCTATATAAACCGGAAATAGCGACAAAAAAGCTGAAAGTAAAATACTCCGGAGGATAAATCCTGGTTTTTTCATGCGTTTATTACTTTAAAATTAATAATTTTTGTTACTTGATATAATAAACACACAAAAGCAGGAAAAGTATGGGTTGTGGTATAAAAAATTTTTAATATATAAGACACCGTCTCAGACGAGTGGAGGCGCTTGCATCTGTGTTTCGGAAGATACAACTTTATAATTGCCGTCACCGGTCAAATGAAACCGAATCTTCGAAACTTTTTCCAAGTCCATCAGAATTTCCCCTGCATTGACCCTGCTGGTAGAAATGCTGAATTTGTATTCTAAGAGGGAAGAATCATTCACCACAAAGGCGACTTCATATTGCCGTTCGAGCACTTTTAATATTTCTTTAAGCGGAGTCCGGTAAAAATTCAGGCTTTTGCTCCGCCATGCGGTATGCAAAGTCATATCTTCTGTATTATTTACGGTGCAAATTCCGGTATTTTTATCATAAAGAGCAGTCTGATTAATCGTTAAGGGATAAGTATTGTTTTTGTTATCCAAAACATCCACGCTTCCTTCTTCGATGGAAACTGTAATTTTCGCGTCATCGGGATAAGCTTTTGCATTAAATTTTGTGCCGGTTACCTTTACTTGTATTTCATTCAGGTTTACTACAAAAGGTCTTCCCTTTTCTTTGGCTACGATGAAATAAGCTTCTCCTGCAAGGTTTACTTTCCGGTTGAAAAGCCCGAAGGATTTCGGATACTGCAAACGTGAACCGGAATTTAGCTGTACGCTTGTTCCGTCCTGAAGCATCACCTGCAACTGTTCTCCATAAGGAACCGTAATTTCTGCAAACTTTTCACTCGAAAACGCTCCCGAACGGTCGGCTATAAATGTAAAAGCGCCAACCAACGCGATAAAAGGAATTAGAACTGCCGCCGCTACCCTGAAACGGAAAGTGCGTATCCGCAACTTCAGTTGGGAAATAAAGCTTTGCTTCATGCGTCTGCTTGGAATTTCGTGGTCACTCCATTCTGCAAGAATCCGTTCATTCAGTAAATACGATTCACGGTCGTATCGTTGGGAAAAGTATTCCTGTCCTTCGTCCGTAGCAAACCATGCAGCAACCTGCCGTGCTTCTTCGGGTGAAGCATTTTTTGAAAGAACCTTGTCTATAATTTTTGTATTCATTTTGTTCATTTTTGTCCACGAATTACACGAATTAATACGAAAAAAAACTATGTAATCTGTGAACGATATTCATGTTGCATTAAACATTCGTTAAGCTAAAAAGTATGAGATTCAGATTGTGAAATTTACATAAAATATCTAAAAAAACAAATTGCCAAAAGAATTTTATCTATTTGAGAGCGCAATATTTTTATCACTTGAGTGTAATGCGATTTCACCGTCGGTACGGAAATATTCATCGCATCCGCTATTTCCTGATTAGACATTCCCTGCTGTATTTTCAACAGGCAGACTTCCCGCTTCTGGGGAGTCAACCGGTCTATCAACTTGTGTAAATGAGATTTAAAATCAGCATCTTCCAAATCATTCAAAAAATCCGTTTCCATTTCTTCGCTTAGCTGCGCCAGTTCGTAATTTTTCTGAAAGACTAAATTATTATGCCGGATTTCGTTCAATATATAATTTTTCAGAATGGTAAACAGTAAATTTCTAATTCCCTTCCGGTAATCAAAAGTTTCCCTTCCTTCCCACAAGCGCATAAAAGTGTATTGAACCGCGTCCTCTGCATAACTTTCGGACATCAGGTAACGACATGCCAAAACATACAAATACCTGTGATAAGTTTCAAAGACAAGCGAGAATGCCTTTTCATTCCCATCCCGCAACAGTATCAACAATTCGTAATCAATATGGATATTCGTATTTTTCATGGAACTATCAGAGTTATAGCCATGCAAATATACATTAAATTTTATTCATCCCGTTCCTTATTATTTCGGCAAATTAAAAGCAATCCTCAATTCTTCCATGTCTTTCATAGAAGTACCTTTCGGCTCAAAGCCCATCGACTTGGCCGTAAAATAAATCTGCGCCGATTTCGATAAGGTATCCACCATGTCGAAAGCCTCCATAATGTTTTCGCTTACAGAACAAACGCCATGTTTTTCCCACATTACTACATCATATTCTTTCAGCATTTCCACAGTTGCATCCGCCAATTCGATAGAACCCGGCATTTTGTATGGAATAATACCTAATCCCTTCGGACAGAATGCACGAGTTTCCGGAATCATGCTCCAAAGAAGATAGGTAAGCTTGTCTTTTTCCAGGAAAGCCTGATTATGCGTCAGGGCTATCAGGTCGATGGGATGTGTATGCAAAACAGCTTTATAACCGGAACCAATGCTTATCTGATAGTCATGTATTGATAAGTGGGAAGGCAGCTCCGACGTCGGTTTTACCGGATTATCCGCAATAATCACATAACCGGCGCAATCGTCGGATATGCGGATGACCGAACCGTTTTCCATCGGCCGGCGGGCAAGGTCGCGCATCCGTTTGTTTGTCCCTTTACAGAAGAAATAACAACCTTTCAGGTGCGGCAACGGTTTGCCTATTTGTATCACTTCGCTTATCGGTTTCAGGGATTTTATTTCATCGTCTATTACATCTGTAATATTGACGGTTATATTGCCGCCGTTACGTTCCGCCCAGCCTTTTTGCCAGAGGTAACCGGCGACTTCGGCGATTTCGTTAATCTGTTCCGCCAATAAAGGACGGTTATTTAAAATAGATTTCATGCTTGTCTTTATTGATTATTTATTTCATAAACTGAGGTAATAGTATCGACAATACAAGGATAGCCAACCCCGAAACCAAAATAAGTATAGTCTTTTGTCCCGAACCTTTCCATTCTTTCAATATTATCCCCCAGACATTACTGAAAAGGACATTAAGCGACATAAGTATGCTCCACGAAAAAGCCATCATAACGCTGCCCGGCTCGAAAAAGCTCTGCCCCGCGCCTAATCCGAAGAACTGGGAATACCACAGCAATCCGGCAAGGGTACAAAACACCAGATTATTGACCCAAATACGGCCTGAAGACTTCGTATAATCGGTAAAGGATTTATTTTTGTAGTTTTGCCACAGGCAATATATTGCATTTGTAATAAAACCGCCAATCGTAACCAAAAGGATAACAGGATTCAGTACCAGTAAATCTTTTGCTCCCAATGATAAAAGCGTGGCTTTAATTCCCGACCCCGATTCAAGTCCCAGATTGAAACAGGCGCTCATAACCCCCGCAAGGATAGCAATAAACAGCCCTTTCTTCAATGCAAAGTCTTTTACGGCTTTTCTCTTTTCCTCTGCGGTCATGTTTTTGGATTTGAGGGAACCGGCATATCCTATGATTGCTATACCGGCTATCGCTATACATACGCCTGTCAAAAGAATCAATCCGTCTCCCCGGAACAAGTTTTCTCCTTTCAGCAGGGCTGGTATTATAGTCCCGAAGGCAGAGCAGGTTCCTAATGCAAGTGATTGTCCGAGAGCTACTCCAAGGAAGCGCATACTCAATCCGAAGGTTAAACCTCCAACTCCCCACAGTACTCCATAGCCTATGCATTTCCAGATGTCGCCGCCTGCTCCCGACCATACTTCGAATAAGGAATGGCCTGCCGGTATGGCAATCAAAGCTCCGATTAGGGGAAATATAAGCCACGCAAACACACCCTGCGTGATCCAGAAACTTTCCCAACTCCAGTTCTTTACTTTCTTTATCGGTACATACGAGCTACTTTGCCCTAAACTGCCGACCGCAATAATTAACAAACCTAATATTGTATTCATTGTCTTTTACTTGTCACTTCTTTTTCATATTGCTGAATAACCGGAATATAATCTTCGCCGACCGGAATGTTGTTTTTCAAACAGAAATAATCCCATACGGCATTCCACGGCAGGCCTTTGGCTTCTTCCAACAAAGCCAGGCGTTCAAAATACTGTCCGTTTTCTTCATACCGGCGGAGTTGGGCAAGCGGCTCCAGCAAGGCTTGCAGGAAAGCTTTCTGGGTAGAACGGATACCGATTACATAAGCGCCGATACGGTTGATGGATGCATCGAAAAAGTCAAGTCCTATGTGTACTTTATTCAATGCGTCCGCACGAATGATTTCTTTGGCCAGTTCGGTAATCTCATCGTTAAGTATAACTACATGGTCGGAATCCCAACGGATAGGACGGCTTACATGCAGCATAATTTCGGGAGTAAATAACAACAAAGATGAAATCTTATCCGCTATGCTTTCCGACAAATGGAAATGACCGGTGTCAAGGGTCACCATTTTCTGTTTCTTAGCTCCATATCCAAGGTAGAAATCATGAGAACCAACCGTATAGCTTTCAAGGGCAATACCAAATAATTTAGATTCGATACAATCTTTCATATTCCTGTAATCCGCAGCAAAGATTTCATCCAGCGATTTTTCGAGGATTGAGCGGTACAGGTATCGGTTTACCGTCAAGTCTTTAGAACCGTCGTGTATCCACAAGTTCATAATACAGGGGTCGTCCTGGAATTTACCCATCTCTTCGGAAATTGCGCGGCAACGTTTGGTATGTTCAATCCAGAAATCCCGGATAGATTTGTCGGGATTAGCCAAAGTCAGGTCTCCGCTTTTAGGATGCCCGAAAGAGGTAGAGTTAAAGTCGAGTTTCAGGTTTTTTTCCTTCGCCCATTGCATCCAGCTGGTAAAATGGGAAGGCTCTGCCTGGTTACGGTCTATCTCCTTGCCCCGGAAATCTCCGTAGATTTCATGCAAATTCAAACGGTGATCGCCCCCGACTAATGTTTGCACTTTTGCTATATCCGCACGAAGTTCGTCTATATTGCGCGCCTTGCCGGGGTAATTTCCTGTGGCCTGGATTCCGCCGCCGCCCATGTTGCCGAGGTTTTCGAAGCCCGTAACATCGTCGGCCTGCCAGCACTGGATAGAGATTTGTATCTTTTGTAATTTTTCCAGTGTAGCTCCTGTGTCTACACCAATTGTTGCGTAACGTTCTTTTGCTATTTCATACGCTTTTTGTACTAATTCATTCTTTTTCATGATGATGATTATTTTTAGTGATTAATGATTAATGTTTAATGATTAATGTTTGATGTTTATTTATTTTGTAATAATGTGAGGAAATGTTGGGATTTTTCATTCCATTGTTCGGTATCCTGGGGATAGAACACTTCGGGATTGAGGCCGGAACGTATAATATTTCTTATTTCCTGTGTTGAATTTACCAATTTCAGGCCTTTTGCCTGCATCATTATGTTACCGATGGCTGTGGCTTCTCCCGGACCTGCTACAACAGGAATACCGATAGCGTCTGCAGTCATCCGGTTTAGCAATTTATTGTGAGAACCTCCTCCGATAATGTGTAATTTTTCGATAGGAAACGGCGCCGTTTTTTGCAGACAGTCCAACACATATTTATATTTCATTGCAAGGCTGTCGAAGATACAACGGATAAAATCGGCTTCCGATTGCGGAACTTTTTGTCCTGTCTTTTCGCAGAACGTAGCGATTGCTTTTGTCATACTTTCGGGATTGGCGAAAGAAGCGTCATCAGGGTCAATCAAAGATTGGAATCCGGCGACCGAACCTGACAGGGTTACGATTTCAGGGTATGTAAATTCTTTGCCCGCAGCTTTCCATTCTTTCCTGCATTGCTCAAGCAGCCACATTCCTGTTATATTTTTAAGGAAGCGGACGGTGCCGTCAACGCCGCCTTCATTGGTAAAATTAAGATTGAAAGAGGTTTCATTAATAATCGGGCGATCGACTTCTATTCCCATCAATGACCATGTACCTGAACTAAGATATGCAAAATTTTTATTTTCGGCAGGAACGGATACGACAGCCGAAGCCGTATCATGCCCTGCAACAGCTATTACAGGTACTTTTTCCATTCCACATTCTTTCGCGAGGCTTTCCGTTAAATTTCCGATTACTTGTCCCGGCATGATGACCGGCGGAATCAAAGATGCACTGACGCCCATTTTTTCCAGCAACGGTTTTTCTACTTGCCGGGTATGGGGATTCAGGAATTGAGATGTGGACAAGATGGTATATTCGCAAACTTTTTTCCCTGTAAGTAAATAAGACAATGCATCAGGCATAAAAAGTATTTCTTTTGCGTTTTTCAATGCAGATGAATTTTCTTTCTTTGCCGCATAAAGTTGGAATAAACTGTTGAAATTCATAATCTGAATTCCCGTCAATTCGTACACTTCTTTACGTGAAAGGATTTTATCGAAATATTCTTCCGGAATACCTTCCGTATAAGGGTCCCGATAGGAACGCGC
>JAISXN010000042.1 GCA_031270525.1 Candidatus Symbiothrix sp.
CATGGCGTTATCCACAAACTCATTGCCGAAGTAATCGACGAGATGGGAATGGAAGAAAAAACCATCGGAATTGCACCGGTAGGTTGCGCCGTTTTTGCATACAACTATTTGGATATTGATTGGCAGGAAGCCGCTCACGGACGCGCTCCGGCGCTTGCGACCGCCGTTAAACGGTTGAATCCAGGTAAAATGGTATTCACTTATCAGGGCGACGGCGACCTGGCAGCCATCGGGACGGCCGAAACCATTCACGCCTGCAATCGTGGGGAAAACATCGTTATCGTCTTCGTCAACAATGCCATTTACGGAATGACCGGCGGACAGATGGCGCCAACTACTCTGCTTGACATGGCAACCGCAACCTGTCCTTACGGACGAAATGTCGAATTAAACGGTTATCCTTTGAAAATAAGTGATTTATTGGCATTGCTGGATGGAACTTGTCTTGTAACCCGTCAGGCTGTGCATACGGCTGCCGCCATTAAGAAAGCGAAAAAAATGCTTCGCAAAGCATTTGAAAATTCGATGTCCGGCAAAGGAACATCTGTTGTAGAATTTGTATCCACCTGTGCATCAGGATGGAAAATGACTCCCGACCAAGCCAACCGGTGGATGGTGGAGCATATGTTTCAAAAATACCCGCTTGGGGACTTAAAAAATATTTGATTATGAAACACGAAATAATTATAGCCGGATTCGGCGGACAAGGCGTTCTTTCCATGGGGAAAATTCTGGCCTATTCGGGTTTGATGGAAGATAAAGAAGTTACCTGGTTTCCTTCTTACGGGCCGGAACAAAGGGGCGGAACGGCCAATGTAACGGTCATTCTCAGCGACGACAAAATATCTTCGCCGGTGCTGAACAGTTACGATATAGCGATTATCCTCAACCAACCTTCGCTGGATAAATTCGAAAGCAAAGTGAAACCCGGCGGAATCCTGATTTACGACGGTTACGGAATCAGCAAACCGCCTACGCGTAAGGATATTCGGATTTTCGAGACAGACGCGATGAATACTGCCGTCAATGAAGGAAATTCCAAAGCTTTCAATATGATTGTTCTGGGAGGTATGTTGAAACTGAGTCCGATGGTAACGCTGGAAAGCGTAATGAAAGGTTTGAAAAAATCGCTTCCGGAAAGGAATCATAAGTTTTTGCCTATGAATGAGAAAGCGATTTTGAGGGGAATGGAAATTATCCGGGCTGTCTAAAAACCGCCATGCAAACGCGACCAATCATATTATTCTTACTCGTATTCTTTCCGTTACAAATTTTCGGACAGGACACAATTCCTGTTCCGCAAACCGAAAATGAAATCGAAATAGCGGTGGATACGCTAATCCCACAAGATTCACCAAAAGAATTACATCTATTTGAACCGGTTACTTCATCTATTGATACCACTCAAAAGATTAATTTCTGGACCATCACCCCGCAAACCGGCGAAATGATTCCCGCCATACCCGACACCATACTGACGGATTATTTCAACCGCACCAATGTGGAAGGTATGGGCGTTTCCGTCGCATACCTGGGAAATTTAGGGTTGCCGATGGAATCCCGCGTATTTTTCGAGCGGGAAGACCGTTCCGAATTTATGTTCTTCGACCCGTTTTGGGCTTACGCCAAACGACCGGATAAGTTTCAGTTTATCAACACAAAGGTTCCTTATACAAACGTTTCCTACCAAACCGCCGGTAGCCGGCAAAGCAAAGAGGAAAGATTGCAAGCCCTGCTTACAGTCAACCTCGGCAAGAAACTGAATCTGGGATTCGAGGTAGATTACCTCTATGCCAGAGGTTATTACAATTCCCAAGCCGCCAAGCATACCGATTGGGTTTTCTTCGGTAATTACCTGTCCGACCGGCACCGGCTACATCTTTTCATCAACCCTTCGACCTACGCCAATGCCGAAAACGGCGGTCTGGACAATGACGACTGGATTTCCCATCCCGACCTGATGGATACGCGACCTACGCAGTCACAGGATTATGGCACTAAATTCGGCAATACATGGAATTACAATAAAGGTCAGCGGTATTTTCTCAATTACCGGTATAATCTTGGATTTGAAAGAGACAGCACTTTTATTCCGGTATCGAGCATCATCTATACATTTGATTTAACAAAAAAAAGTCATCGTTTTTATTCCTTGGATACGACGAGAGTAAACACATTTTATAACGATGCAGATTTTTTGAATCCTCTGAGGAATAATAAATTAACAGATGATTCGACTTCTTATTCTTCGCTCAAAAACACTTTTGCGCTTTCGCTCCGGGAAGGATTCAGCAATTGGGCGAAATTCGATTTGACTGCGTTTATCACTCATGAAATCAGGAACTTCACTTTGATGGATACTACTATCGTCAATCCGCAGGATTCGATTTTGACTTTCAAATCAAGAAATGAACGTTACTCTTCCGCTTATATAGGGGGCGAATTAGCCAAACGAACCGGTAAAATATTGCGTTACAATGCTTACGGAAGTTTTGGCATATTAGGCGTCAATCAATATGACGTGAATATATCGGGAAATATCGAAACGCGTATTCCCTTTCTGAAAGATACCGCTTCCGTCGTGGCCAAAGCGTATTTTAAAAATTTATCGCCGGCTTTCTACGAAAATAATTATATCAGTCGCTATTTCAAATGGGACAATGATTTCAAAAAAATTAGAAAGACTTATCTCGGCGGAGAAATAAATGTTCCTCAAACCAAAACGAAACTGGGCATTGGCGTGGAAAACATTGAAAATTACATTTATTTCGACAAAGACGGTTACCCGAAACAATATAGCAATAATATTCAAATTCTGGCGGCGACTTTGCAACAAAACATTCGATTGGGCGCTTTGAATTGGAATAATCAAGTGGTATATCAACGTTCCGGTGAAAA
>JAISXN010000058.1 GCA_031270525.1 Candidatus Symbiothrix sp.
GATTGATAAAAGAAATCTCATGTATATTTACAAAAAAATCTAATGAAATTCCAATGTATAGACAATACAAAGCACATCCCTGGCACGGAGTCAGCATCGGAAGCTTATATCCGGAAGTAGTGACGGCGTTTATTGAAATTGTGCCTACCGATACCGTTAAGTATGAGGTGGATAAAGAGAGTGGTTACCTGTCCATAGATCGTCCTCAAATGTATTCCAATATAATTCCTGCCCTCTACGGTTTTATTCCACAGACGTATAGTAGCATCCAAGTGGCTGAACTCAGTAATCTTGCCCTGGGTTGTACGGATATTATCGGCGATGGAGACCCTGTGGATATTTGCGTATTGACGGAAAAAGATATTGTTCACGGAGACTTGTTGGTCAAGGTCCGGCCTGTCGGAGGGTTTCGCTTGATTGACGGCGGTCAGGCGGATGATAAAATCATTGCCGTGCTGTACAACGATGCTATCTATGGAAATTGCCGGCGCCTGTCCGACATTCCGGAAGGAGTTTTGGAAAGGTTGAAGCATTATTTTACAACTTATAAGGATATTCCGGGTAGCGATAACCGAAAAACGGAATTGACTCACATCTATGATGTTGACGTGGCTCACGACGTTATTCTGCGGGCCATCGATGACTACAAAGAGCATTTTTGGAAAATTAAATGAGTGATTTAATTTTTAGTGCGTTAACGTCATTGTCGTATATCTGGTGAAAGGCTGTTTTCCGCTGAATAATTTCCGTTTCGGGAATTTGATTTTGAAGACATTCCCCGATAATTTTCAAAATCTCATCCGGACAATTGGAAATAATCCGGCAAAGTTTTTCCAATCCCGAACCTTCGACCATTTCTTTACTGGCCAAACAATGTTGCCCGTTGACGAGTGCATGTAAAAGTTTTACTTTTACACCCGAAACTTGGTTGGTAAACAAGATATGAACGCTTGCTTCCCGGATCAGTTGCGACATTTTTTCCTCGTCCAGGTTGGCTAATATAGTCACATTATCCTGTTTTTCAGATAGTTGCAATAAATCTTTCCGGGGATTCAGTCCGGCAAAAATCCAAGGAATGGTTTTATCTTTCGAGGTAACCGAATTCATCAAAAACGTAGCCGCGTTATGATTTTCGGGCGTACTCAAATCACTGTGATATAGCACAAATGGTTTGATTTTCGTATGAATATCTGTTTGAATCAATGGGTTATGAAAAAAAAGCGGAACATAAACCGTTTTCTTTGTCCCGAACCTGTCTTCAAAATATTTTTTTTCGGTAGTAGATAGTGTCAGAATATAATCGGCTTGGGACAAAACGTGTTCGAAACGTTTTAATCTCCATGCTTCCCAACGAAAGTACAATTTTAGCAGCGGGGACGTAGTATTTTGAGCCAAACCTTGATAATAAACCGCCTCGATATTATGTGCCCGAACCATTTTCAGCCGGTCTTTCAAAAGCGGGTGGTTCAGGTAATAGCAACAATGCAATCCTTCGAACAGGATAGGAGCTTTGTCTTTCAATAAATTGGCAAGCAATTTCTTATTTCTGCGACTGTAAACAATATAAGGAAGGGTTGAAAATTGGGATAAAATTCCGGTTTTCCTTGGATAGTAATACACCTTTTCGCAGTACTTTTCTAATTCGGGAGCCGGTTTCCGTCCGTATGCAAAAGCATGGAGAATGATTTTCACCCCATTTCCGGATAGGGCTTCCAATTTGTAAAAAATGTCTATGACCCCTCCATAATTAGGTGGATACGGAACATTGAAAGAAATGATATGTATCCGCTTTTCATCCATGTTTCAGCGCTTTGTGAATCGTTTGCAATAAAGTTTCCGATTCTTTTTCCCAAGACAATTCGGCGTTAGCAGCCGCAAATCCGGCTTCGTTTTTTCCTTGCGCGAGCATCTGTTTGATGGTTTCTGCGAGGAATTGCGGTTCATAATGATCGACCAATGTTCCGATTCCATAATGTGCGACGATTCGCCGGATTTCCGGAAAATCGCAGGTTAAAACAGGAACATACATTCGCATATAGTCGAAAATCCGGTTGGGAAGAGAATAGTAATAATTTAATCCCCTGTTTTCAAGTAAATTAATGCCTATGTCGGCGCGGGCTGTATAGGCCGGAAGGGCATCGAAAGGAATTCTGCCTGTAAAAATCACTTTTTCATTCAGGTTCATCCGGTTCACTTGTTCTTTTAATTGCTGTAAAATATCTCCGTCGCCAACCACATAAAATACAAAATCGTCCAGATAAGGCATGGCGTCAATGACCCATTCGATACCACGGCCGATATTTACTGCGCCTTGGTAAAGAATAATTTTTTGTGAATGTGAAGACACGATTACGTCTTCGTGTTCACAAGCAGGAGGAATATTCCTCACCACTCCCATATTGATTTTATACCTTATATTATAATAGTCTGCGATGGATTGACAAACTGTGTAACAATGCTTCAAATGCGGAAAAATCCAATCTTCCAATTTGGTCCAGACTTTTTTAACAAGTTTCCGGTCAATGATTTCGGGAACTTCGGGAAACATTTCATGCGCGTCGAAAACCAAAGGTTTCCGCCGGATTCTGGAAGCTAAGTAATTGGCAGGAAGCGAGTCCGTATCATTCGAGAGATAGAGGTCGGTTTTGTCGAAAAGCAGATAAAAAAACAAGCGAATGTTGTACTCAGCATAGAAAAGAACGGAATGATTGAAAACCAAACGCAAACGGTCTGTTTGATAAATTCGTTCCAACGGCCGGCTGTTGCGAAATTTTCGTCCGATTAATTTCACCTCATATCCGTTCCCGGCGAGGGTTGTACAGACCTTGTGCACCCGTTGGTCGGTTACCAAATCGTTTGTTACTGAGACAGTAATTTTCATATTTTAATAAACGAGAAAAAATATAAAATAGTGTTTTTTTGGATAAAAAATCATACCTTTGTCCGATTAACTGAAATTATAATAAATTTCAAAAAAATATATAGATGAATGATAACATGAAAGCAATTAAATTTATTTTATTCGTATTATTATGCTCATTAATAAGCATAAATACAAATGCACAAGGATTAAAATCGTTTAAATTACCGAATGGATTAAGTGTTTATATTTGGGAAGATGATAATGCTACCGATGTTTTCGGCATGATAGCCGTGAATGCGGGTTCCAAAGAGGATCCTGAGGAATACACCGGATTGGCGCATTATCTGGAACATCTGATGTTTAAAGGGACGGAAAAAATCGGCGCTTTGGATTGGGAAAAGGAAAAACCCGTTTATGAAAAAATCATTGCCAGGTATGATGAAATGGCCGATACGGACGATCCTGTTCAAAAAGCTGCTATTTCAAAGGAAATCAATCAATTGACACAAGAAGCCGCTCAGTATAATATATCGACGGAATTTCAAGGTCTGACACAAAGTTATGGGGGAAGATATCTGAATGCGGGAACAAGTTTTGATTATACCGTATATTTTAATGCTTTTCCTCCGGGCGACGTCTACAAATGGTTGGAATTAAACTCGGATCGTTTGATTAATCCTGTTTTCCGCAATTTTCAGACAGAACTTGAAACCGTTTATGAAGAATATAACCGGTCGCAGGATCAACAGAATGAGCGAGTGTCGGATTTTGTAAGGGAAAAAATATTTACCGGTCACCCTTATGCCAGGTCAATTATTGGTTTGCCCGAACATTTGAAGAACCCCCGCCTGAGTAAACTAATGGAATTTTACAGGAATTGGTATGTGCCTGAAAATATGGCTTTAATTTTAGCCGGAAAGATAAAAACCAATGAAATCGTATCTGTCATCAGGGAAAAATTCGGACGTTTGGAAAGCCGTCCGGTTCCCGAACGGAAGCAATATCCCGAAACGCCGTTGAAAGGCAGGAAAGAATTTAGCGCCAAAATATCGATTTATCCATCTGTAAAGCTTGTATATAAAGGGAACTCTATATTAAGCGATGACGACATTGCCTTGGATATCTGCACGTCTATTTTATCCAATTCAAATAAAACAGGATTGATTGATAAATTAGTGCTCGACGGTGATTTAATATATGCGGGCGCATCTTCGGCGGCTCTGAAAGATAGAGGTATTATTGAAATATCGGCCATTCCGGTTTATGACAGGAACCAACGCCGTTACGAATCGTTAGGCTCCGTTGAAAAGATGATTTTGACCGAGCTGAAAAAGTTGAAAGAAGGTAAATTTGAAGATTGGTTGGTTCAATCTATCAAAAACAAAATGATACGGGACCATGAACGCGCAATAGAAACAAATGAAAATAAAGTTAACAAAATAGCAGAAACAGTTCTTTCCGGAAAAGATTTGAGTCATGTTTTGGAATACAGCGAAAAAGTAGCTGCGGTGACAATCGAAGAGATTAAAACCGTTGCAAAAAAATATTTTGGAGATGATTTTTTTGCTTTCCGTCTTGAGGAAGGAAAACCCGGCAAAGGGAAAGAATTGGAAAAACCCCAATATGAACCGATAAAGCCTGTTCGCGGAGCAGAATCGGAATATGCCAAGGCATTTAAGATTTTACCGGTGAAATTTGTCAAAAATTTTGCGGATATGAATAGCGTGGAAATCCGGCAGATAAACGACCGTTCCAAGTTATATTATACTAAAAATCCCGAAAATGATATTTTTACTTTGACTTTGAAATTTGGCATCGGAACCCAAAAAATGCCAAAGTTGCAGCTTGCTGCAAGTTTGATGAATACGGCCGGTATTATGGGACAGATGGATGCTCAGGAAGTTAAGCAAGAATTCAGTAATTTGGGCGCATCGTGCAGTTATAGCGTCAATGACAGTTATCTGTTTATAAACTTAACCGGTTTTGAAGTAAATCTTGAAGCAGCCTGTAATCTTTTAACCCGTCAGATATTGTTGCCGAAATTAGACGAAAAGCAAATGAACGGATTGCAAGGCTCTGTTTTTCAATCGCGTAATGTAGAGAAAAAATCGAATGAATACCTGAATGATGCCATGGAGAACTATTTATTGTACGGTAATAAATCCGATTATATCGACCGTTTGCCTTTGGAAGAGATCAACAATTTGACGGTAAGTAGTCTGACGGGAGAATTTCAACGTGCAACCGATTATGAGGCTGAAATTCACTATGTCGGCTCTCTTCCGACAGAACAGGTTTATGATATTCTAAGCAAAAATCTGCCTTTGAAACAAGGAGAAAAAGAATCGACTTCTCCGGAAATAAAAGACAAAGTGAATTATACGGAAAATACGGTTTATTTTTTGCCAAATAGCGATGCAAAGCAAAGTACGGTTACTTTCTTTATTGAAGGACCCGAATATAAAAGGGAAATTGATCCGTATGCCGGCGCTTTCAATCAATATTTCGGCGGAGGGAGTTTTACTTCCCTCATAGGTCAGGAAATCAGGGAATACCGTTCGATGGCTTATTCTGCGGGAGGGGTTTTCGTTACTCCTTTGCTTGAAAATAAAAAGACTTATTTCATAGGGTCGATGGGAACCCAGTCCGATAAAACATTGGATGCGATTGAAGTTTTCATGGATTTATTGACTAATATGCCCCAATATCCCGATAGAATGGACAATATCAAAAATTACCTGACACAAACCGCTTCGGTTGAAAAACCGAATTTCCGGGACGCCAGCCAGATTTTTCAAAATTGGAAACAGAAAGGCTATACCCAATCGCCTGCTGCAACGAATTTCCGGACATACGGTGAGATGACTTTCGATGATATTGTAAAATTCTACAACGAAAATATCAAAGGACGTCCGATTGCGATAGGAATTGTCGGTGATCCTAAAATGATAGATGAGAAAGCTTTGGCAAAATACGGCAAGGTAGTCAAATTATCGACTTCTAAAGTTTTCAGTGATAAATAATGTTTTCAA
>JAISXN010000087.1 GCA_031270525.1 Candidatus Symbiothrix sp.
GGCGGCTCGTCCGATACGAAACTGAATGATGAAGCGTGGACTGTCGGCGCAAAAAATACAAATACTACCTTTGGCGGCGTCATCACCGGCGCTTCCCTCACGAAAACCGGTACCGGCGCGTTGAAACTGACCAATGCGAATACCTATTCGGGCGCTACGACCATCAACAGCGGCTATTTGCTTGCGATGAACACGACAGGCAGCGCTACGGGAACAGGCTCTGTTTCGGTAGCAAACAGCGGCGTTCTCGGCGGTAAAGGCTTCGTCGGAGGCAATGTTACGGTGGGAGCAAACGCTTCGATAGAACCCGGCGACCCAACGGCAACGAATTGGATTGATAAAACAGGAACGCTCACGCTGAACAAAAACCTCACGCTGAATGGAACTTTACACATGAACGTCCGCAACGGAGCCGGTTACTTAAGCGATAAATTGGTCGTAAAAGGAACAACAACCATCAATGGCAGCCTGATTCTCGAAATCGTGGACGGCGCTTCGGAATTTGCACAGGACGTGGAACTTACTCTGTTGGATTTGCAAGGAACCGTCAGCGGCGCTTTCACGTCCATCAGTCTTCCGCCTACGGTCGCGGGAACTGTCTGGGATACGGATTCCCTGCTGACTACCGGAAAAATAAAAGTCGTTCAAGGAACAGCAATAATGAAACCGGATATGAACGAAAGTTTGAAAATATATCCGAATCCGGCAAAAGATTACCTCATCATTGAAATATCTACTACGGCTGAGGTTGAGATTTGCAACTTGTCGGGCATTACCGTTTGGAAAAAAACCGTATCGCAGCAAGAGAAGATAGATATCAGCGCTATACCGGAAGGAATTTATTTTGTAACAGTTGTTTTGAACGGCAAGAGGATTGTGGAAAAAGTTCTTATCTTGTAATTTGGGAATTACAAAATATGTCAGGTAGGGGAGGCAGTGATTGCGTCCCCTATTGTTTTTTCAGGAATTGTCACAAATTTGTCACATTATTTTTAAACAACTGTTAAATACAATTTTTATTTTTGCCGTGAAATAATTAAATAATATTTTATGACAAAAAAAGCTATTTTTTTCTTATTCGGATTGCTTCCTATCCATTCTGTTTTTGCTCAACCCTCCGTAAAGTTATCAGGGTATATCCAATCACAATTTCAGTATGGAGAAAAAAACGCCGCACTGAAAGTGGGAACTTCCAATGAAAATCCCGAAGAATCTTTCAGTCGCATCGGTATCCGCAGGGGACGTATCAAACTGACTGCCGACGACGGCGGACTTGCTTCCGGGGTTTTCCAAATCGACCTGACCGAAAAAGGCTTGGGACTGAAAGACGCTTACCTGAACATCAAAGACCCTTGGTTTAACACTTTACAAATCCGTGCCGGCGTTTTCGACCGTCCTTTCGGAAATGAAATCGGTTATTCTTCTTCCCGGCGCGAATCACCGGAACGTTCTACAATTTTCCAAACGCTTTTTCCCGAAGAACGGGATTTAGGCGCAATGCTTGTCCTGCAACCCGCCAAAACTTCTGTTTGGAATATCCTGAAACTGGAAGCCGGACTATTTGCCGGAAACGGTATCAAACAGGAAACGGACAGCCGCAAGGATTTCATCGGACATCTTTCGTTGACGAAAACCGTCGGCAGCGATTTTTCTTATGGAATTGGCGTTTCGTATTACAATGGCGGCGTATATCAAGGAACGGAAAGGGTTTACAAAATGAACGGGAAAGGGTTTGAATTAAATTCCGATGTTTCCAATAAAGGCAAATTCTCCAAAAGGGAATATTTGGGTTTCGATTTTCAATTTGCAATCGTTAGTTCTTTAGGAATCACGCAATTACGAACAGAATATTTGTCCGGACAACAACCGGGAACTCTTGGTGGCAGTAAAAGTCCGAATGTAGCGGCTTTACCGGCAGTCGATACATACATCCGCAATTTCAACGGCGCTTATGCTATCTTCGTACAAGATTTGGGTTCCCTTCCCTTTTCGGTGGTACTGAAATATGATTGGTACGACCCAAATACAAAAGTATCCGGCGACGAAGTCGGGGAGAATGGCGCTTCCAAAACCGATTTGTGTTATAACACATTCGGTTTCGGGGCTCTATGGAAAATTAGTAATGCTTTCCGCGTACAGGCTTTCTACGAAATCAACAAGAACGAAACGACAGCAAACCTCGCAAGCATGACTAAGGATTTGAAAGACAATATTTTCACTTTACGATTACAGTATAAATTTTAAATTATTTACGTATGAAACAGTTATTATTTATTGCAGTTATTATTTTATCAAATTTAACAGCTATTCAAGCTCAGAAAATTAAAGGTTCGGATACCTGCCTGCCTTTATCTCAAAGAGAAGCCGAAGATTACATGAAAGCCAATCCATCTGAAACCGTTACAGTGACCGGAGGGGGAAGCGGCGTTGGAATTTCCGCTCTGATAGAAGGAACTACCGATATTGCCCAATCATCGCGCAAGATAAAATTTGAAGAAAAGCAGAAAATCAGGGAAGGCGGAAATACCCTTAAAGAAGTGATTATCGCTTATGATGCATTGGCAATTGTCGTCAATCCGGATAATAAAGTAACAAATCTGACGCGGGAACAATTGGAAGGTATTTTCACCGGCAAAATTACCAATTGGAAAGAAGTGGGCGGCGCCGACCTGAAAATTGTTCCTTATTCCAGGGAAACTTCTTCCGGAACGTATGAGTTTTTCAAAGAAAGCGTATTGAAAAACAAAAACTATATGAGCGGAATCATGAGTATGCCGGCAACCGGAGCTATCGTTCAATCGGTTAGCCAGACTAAAGGCGCTATCGGTTACATCGGTTTGGCTTATTTGAACAAAGATGTGAAAGCGATTCATGTTTCTTACGACGCGGGGAAAATATTTACAGCGCCTTCTGTAAAAGCGGCAAAGGACGGTACATACCCGATTGTCAGAGCGTTGTATTACTACTACGTTGCGAAGAATGAAAAACAGGTCAGGCCCTTTGTCGATTATGTGCTTTCGAAAACCGGACAGAAAACGGTTGGTGAAATTGGATTTATTACTTTGTAAATTATTGCTGTCCGGTAAAATTTGTATTTTTGTGCATTGGTTTAATTTTTTAGTTTGGCAACACAAAATTAACCAAAAAAGGGCTGATTATACCAAATGGAAGTCTGCCCTGTTTTTTTTCGCCTAAAAAGTTTTACCGGACAGCAATAATTTATTATCTTTGTCTGTCATTAATACAGAAAAAATTATGCGATACTTCAATGTAGCCGGTCCGTGTAATCCCCGCGATCATTATATGATTCCTGCGCAGGAACGTCTGCATGGCGTTGAGCAGCTTGTTGATATGGGGCAATATTTTGTCATTCACGCAGCGCGTCAGAGTGGCAAAACGACCTATCTGAAAGATTTGTCAAGGCGACTGAACGCCGAAGGTAAGTATTATTCGCTGTACTGTTCTCTTGAAAATTTGC
>JAISXN010000137.1 GCA_031270525.1 Candidatus Symbiothrix sp.
CTACAATCAAATCCTTTCAATTTTCCTACGAAGCTAAAGCAATCGCCACTGTAATCATCATTCCCAAAGTCTTTCAACCGGTAACAACCGTTGCGACGGTCGAAATATACGTTACACGAGGCTTTTTTATCGTCGTAAAGCGGGTTCAGGAAGTTCCGCCCGACACGCCACTGGCACGGAATATAGCGCTTGAATACAGCCATTCCATTGTCCGTCAGTTTCAGGATTGTTTCTTTATTTAGCATGTAGCAGGTAGTTTTTGCGGAACTCATCCAAAGTTTGCGGACTGCAGGTAATCACCCGGTCATTGAGAGCCTGCTCAATGTCGGAAAGACGGTACAGGCATCTTCCCTTGAGCATAGAATAACTGATTAGCTGTTCTCTTCGAAGCCTTTGCAGTGTTTTAGTGGAAATATTTAGCAGACGCGCCACTTCCATGCTGTCTAACCAGACTTCTCGTTTTTCATCGGATAACGGTTTTTCCGCTTTCACGACAAACTCGGCTATCCGCTCTATTTTGCGGATTAATTCCTGATATGCTTTGCTTTCAAATGTGACTAATTCCATAATTTGAAATATTTTTCGGCAAAGGTCGGAGGTTGAATTATCAGGTATTGACAAGTTGATAATACTTTTTTTGAAAGTTTTTTATATGCAACTGATAGTCTGCATATTGTGTGTTTTTATGGAGAGTAAAGGGTAAAAAACGGCTTTTGAAATCGTTCTTTGAGGCAGAAAAAGCATACGAAATAGCCTCAATTTGGACAATTTCAGGGTGAAAACAGGGCTATAAAGGGCTATAAATGGACGGTGAACTTTATATCAACTTGATAATCAAAATAAAATTATTTATTTGATAATATGATACTTATGAAGTTTGTTGCGCTAAAAAATAAAATCTTCAACTTGATAATGGCTCGAAAAATTGCCCGGAAGCAAAAAATGGAGGATTTTGCCTAACTTTGTACCATGAAAAGAATCGAAATTATCAGGGGCGACATCACAAAAATTCAGGCAGACGCCATTGTCAATGCGGCCAATAGTTCTTTGCTGGGCGGTGGAGGCGTGGACGGAGCAATCCATCGAGCCGGCGGCAGTGCCATTTTGGAAGAATGTAAACAAATCAGGGCAAAGCAGGGCGGTTGTAAAACGGGAGAGGCTGTGATTACCTGCGCAGGGAAATTGCCGGCACGGTTTGTTATCCACACTGTTGGCCCCGTGTGGAACGGCGGACAGCGTAATGAGCCTCAAAAGTTAGCGGCCTGTTACCGAAACTCGCTATTGCTCGCGGTGGAAAATAACTGCAAAACGATTGCATTTCCGAATATCAGTACCGGAGTGTACGGTTATCCGAAAAAAGAAGCTGCTACCGTTGCTTTTCAAACAGTAGCAGACTTTTTAGCAGGAAACGACACTATCGAAAAAGTGTATTTCGTTTGTTTCGACGAAGAGAATTATGCCTTGCTGACCACTTACTCTATTGGTACGTAAATTTCCGTTTTCAATTTTTCGGGCGGCGTTTTACCGGGATTATTGAGGTACTTCTCAAAGCAATGATAGTCCCGCAGTTTCTGTCCGCTTTCCGGCAGCCATTTGGCGTATATGGTATCATTTCGCCGCAATGATACAACCGGAATCCATATTTCGCTTCTGTAATTCGGAGAACTCATAGCGGCATCCAAAGCGTTCATTGAAAATTCACCTCCTGTCATCTTCATCCATTTTCCGGTTCAGACTCTCTGTCATCGAATCAAGGAACAAAGTTCTGCTCTCTTTCCTGCTTCTGATATTCAGGTAAATGCGGTAAATGTCCTTCAAATCAATATTGAGAAAGCTCCCAAAATAGTCTGCAAGTTCCTTCAATTCGATTTGTCCGTTATTCATAGAACGCTTGACATAAATACCGTATATCATTTCTACAAGGCCGGTTTTTGAACCAGTCCACGTATGTTTTGCTTTCAGAAACGCTGAATTATCTTCCTCAACGTACTGGACATGATGTTCCAACTGTAGTAATTTATTATTCAGGTAAACGGTCAGCATCTCGTTGGCAAGTATTTTGGATACTTTGAAATCATGACTTGTGGAAAATTTTGCGTCCCTTTCAAAATAGAAACTGTCCAGGATAAGTTGGAGGTCATGTTCCCCTCTTAAAAAATAATACTTATCTAAATGTGTATTCCCCGAACGATAATAGAGATAAAAATCAAAATTCATGTCGAAGAAGTATTTTATCCGCCCCTGTATACTTTCCAGGTAAAATTTCTTATCGTTGCAACTTCCGGTCGGCATCCTCATTTCAATAGTATAAACTTTGTTGTAATACACCAATTGACTGAATAACTGTGGCTTAATTTCTTTAAAGAAATGTATTTCTTCCTGATCATCTTTGAAAGTGTAATCAGCTATAAAGGTTTTCAACTCTTCAAAAGCCTTTTCCAGTACCTGAATAATTTTCAACGATTTTTGAGAAATATCATTCTCCGACAATTCAATGTCCTGAATATTGGTGTTGATGCTTTCCTTGAGATTGTGTACAAACTGCTCCATTTTCTAATCTAATTGATTCACTACAATTTCAATGCTGTTTCCTTCGGGGTCTAATACGACACTTTCGTAATAGCCATTGCCGGTCGTTTATTCATTCTATTTATCCGAGTAAAAGCGTTCATTTTCTATATGTTTACTCCTTTTATCCGCAATCCCCGCAAGGCATAATAAAGCCTCTTTGATTATAGTATATTCATTATTTCTTTCCAACTCGTTACCCTTTCAAAATTGTCATTGCGAATGTTGACATTATGAGGTTGCGTAAACAGTATCTTTCTTCCGGAGAAAATTCGAAGATTCTTCGGATGATCATCAATCATAATATCTCCTTGAATATATTCTTTACTGCCACAGAAAATCATCTGCTTCCAACTGATGAATGGAAAATGTTTTGCAAGCCATCCCCGCTTTTCATTCAGGCTATTGGGAAATTCTGTGGCAGAGGAAACGATGATCACTTTATATTTATCATTCAGGTATTGAAGTCCTTCAATACTGTCTTCGATGAGAGGTGCTGTTCCAAAGAAGTTTATGCTGTTAACATCTTCTTCGTAGGAGGGGAAAGCCCGTTCTTCAGATTTTCCACGCAAATCTTCCATAGCCAACATTTTCCCTGACCGCTTGTATTCCAAAGCTATATATTGAGCGTATGTATTTGCCAATACTCCATCCATATCTACTAAAATCTGTTGTTTCATTTTGTACATTGTTTTTAAAAGTTCGTAATCTATTATTTTAGGGGTATCTTTCTAATTCTTTCCATGTGCTTGCCTCCTTCAAACTTTGTTGAAAAAAAGTTCTGAAGTATAAGCACAGCCTCTTCTTTGGTTACTATTCTGGCAGGAATGGTGATAATATTTGCATTGTTATGTGCTTTGGCATAATGTGCAATTTCTTCGTTCCAACACAATGCCGAACGTACAGACTGATGTTTATTCAGAGTCATGTTAATTCCATTACCCGTTCCGCACATGGCAATGCCGATTTCACAATCGTCATTATCAATCGCATTTCCCAATTTATGTGCGAAATCCGGATAATCAGAACTTTCGGAAGAGTTTGTTCCGAAGTCCTGATATTCGATGTTTTCTTTTTCCATCAGTGAAATAATGTAAGATTTCAATTCAAAACCTGCATGATCACTGCATATACCGATAGGTTTACCTGATTGAGGAAATATCTTATTCATTTTGTTGTTATTTACCCAAAAATTCTTTTACCTGTTTGCAAACGTTGGCGGCAGTAAAACCTAATTTTTCATCGAGTATTTTATAGGGAGCCGAGAAGCCGAACGAGTTAAGTCCCCATACTTTTCCATTGCTGCCAACAAGACCTTCGAGTGTAACGGGTAAACAGGCTGTTAATCCGAATACTTTCTTTCCTGCCGGTAAAACTGATTCCTGATCTTTTTTATCCTGATTGCGGAACACTCCTTCGGATGGAACGGACACAATACGTGTTTTGATTCCTTCGGCTTTCAGTAATTCCGCTCCTTCTATGAGTGGATTTTGCGGGTCATATACCAGAAATTCTGCATATAAGGTGTTAATAAAGTCGGCACCACCCATAGCACCACCCGGATGCCCGGATTTAGCTTTTTCGACCATTGATGCTGCGAGGATACGGATGTTATCAGCAGCTTTAACCATTGTAAAATTATTCATATCTTATTGTGTAAAAGTATATATTTAATTATGAACAGATAGTATCTAAAAAGAAAGCACTTGAGCTCCCACCTGTAGAAATCCTTTGTCGCCATGAGGATTCCACAGTACGCAAAAAAACATGGGAATTTCCCATTCATACAATTTCAATGTTCTTGACACCTTCATGGTAATGTGCACAATGCCCGGTTTATTGCCGTAGAAATGCGAGGAATCACCCGCGGGATTTAGTGCGAAAGCACCGCCAATGCCTCCATCTACACGCCAAATATTATTGCGATATACAGGATATTCTGCATAACAGAACGTGGAATATTTGTTGGCAGTATTATCTGCATTTCGGTCGCGACCGAATATCACTGTTGCACAATACAGCAATAACGGGAACTTGTCACCTAACCGGTAGCTCATACTGGCGTCTAGGAAACGCCCGGTTTCGCGGACATTATAATTGAAATATTCCTCGTTGTTGTACGTCGCACCAGGCGAAAAGTTGTAGGTATCCCAAAGCGAAAGAGTAAACCTTTGATAAGTATATGACATATAATTATTAAATTCCTTGTATGATCCCGAGGTGTTCGTTCCGCCCCACACACCCAAACGGAAATGTTCCTTTTTGTCCGACACGCTAACGTCAGTTGTCAGTATCAGGCCGTCGGCAACTTCCATGCCGCGCCATAGGTGCATGTTTGACACGTCTATCTTTAAATGTATCTGTGCTTCAACTTTTAACGGAAAGCCTAAGCACAACAGACAGAATATGAAATAATAGCTTTTCATGATGATATTTGTTTCAAATTCTCAGTTTCCTTCATCCGCGATCCCCACAAGGCATAATAAAGCATCACCAGTTCGCATACAACCGTGAGTATCCAAGTCCATCTCCATGAACCGAAAAAATCGGCCAAACCTCCTTGCAGTAATGCCAACAAGGCGCCTCCAAATACGGCGGATACAAACAGCCCTGACGCTTTGGATGTATATTTTTGCAAGCCTCTTATGGACAGGGTATAAATACAACTCCACATGGAAGAATGCAAAAGCCCGATAGCTACCAGAAACCATAGATTTTGAGTGAACATGGAGATAATGGCGAGCAGGGTTGCTAAAGATGAGGTGGTAATCAATTGTGTTCTTGCAGAGATTTTGCTGAAGAAACTCGAAACAAACCTCCCAATCAGAAATCCGCCCCAGTACAAGGTGGAAAGCAAGGCATGTATCCCTAAATCCATTCCGCCAATAACAAAGTCCGTTCTTCCGAAAAAGGAGATGGAATGTCCCGACTCCATAAGTTCAATGGCATGCAAATTAACATTTGCACCGATGGCAACCTCCGTTCCTACGTAAAAGAAAATAGCCAGTACGCCCAAGGTAAAGTGACGGAACGACCAAATGCTGCGTTCCAGTTTTTCGCCCGCAACCGCTCTCGTGTTTTCGATATCCGGTATGGGAAGCCTTTTAGTTATGAGAACAACCGCCAGCACACACAATATCATTATGGAAAGGGGGAACAGCAATTGGCTGATTTCTACTTGTTGGATGGATACGCCGCTGAATATCACGAGTGTCACGAAGAACGGGGCTGAAGTAGTACCAATGGAATTAATGCCCGTCAAAATATTCAACCGCTGCACCGGCTGTGTTCCGCGCAGTTGGCAGGAAGCAGCATAGGGATTGACTACTACCTGAATAATTGCCGCCGCCGATCCAATTAAAAAGGAACCAATAACGAAAGCCAAAAAACCATAAGGGATGACAGAATTGCCCACGCTGAATGTTGCATCCGGCATTTTGTAACCAATCCATGATGAAAATAGATAAACCAGCAAGCCAAGAACCATAATGAGTAGCCCCCGTATTATCGTACTCTTGTAGCCAAAGGCATTGACCCAACGGCTTCCCGTTCTTCCATTCACCAGATATCCGAGACCGAAAAAGAAGGAAATAAGCGTAATAAACGTATTTTTCAGACTTCCTGCATTCGCAAGAAAGGCAAATTTCAATGGAGCCTGCAACTGTTCGTTGATAGTGGTCATAAACCCGACAATGAAATAGATAAACGTCAGTATCAGGAAGGGCGCTAACGGATTCGTTTTTTGTGTATTCATGATTCCGGTATTTATACGATTATCGTTTCCAAAACTGCCATTGCACCTTTCGTCTTAACCGATTCCACCATTTGCAGGTATTTTTCCACAAAGTAATCTGCCTGTTTCAGGTCGATGCTTCTGAAAGCGGATATATTAAGGAAAAGAACGGGGTCGTCGCTGTTGATAAGAGCGTTGTCTTCTTCGCTCATCCACGGTTCGGTTATCGTGAATGTGGCGCCGTTATCATCTGTCTTATATTTCAGGTAGTGCCTGTAAACGGCTATCCAGTAAGCAATCCGGGTAATATCGGCATGGTCGTTTATCATTTTAATAAAATTGGGCATGATAAAAACAGGAAACTTGGACAGTACGTCCGAGCAAAGTCTTTCAACCTGATCTCCAACAGAGCGATTAGAGAACCGTTCAACCAATGTTTTTTTGTAAAGTTCAATATCGGTATTGGGCGGTACAGGGACATATCTTGTAACATCTTTATCCATCAAGTCTTTCATGAATTTCACAATGCGTTTATCATTCATCGCATCCACAACCATTCTGTATCCACTCAAGAAAGCGGGAAAGGCTATCGCGATATGTGACGCATTCAACAAACTCAGTTTCATGTATTCGTATGCGGTAACATCGTCAGTAAATTCCACACCTGCTTTTTCCCATGCAGGACGTCCGGCTACAAACTTGTCTTCTACTACCCATTGAATAAAATCTTCGCTGTAAACCGGAGCTTCATCATTAGTTCCGTGTTCCCTGTTTAGCCTGTCAATATCATCCGGTAAAGTGGCGGGAGTAATGCGGTCAACCATGCTGTTTGGAAAACTCACATTCTCTTTTGCCCATTCATACAGGTCTTTATCCTGAGCCTCAATAAAAGTCATAAACGCTTTGCGGGCGGTGTCGCCGTTGTGTTGGAGATTATCGCAGGACAGGATGGTTACAGGTTCGTTATTTGAAGATTTACGCCTGCGAAGCCCTTCTGCCACATATCCGAAAACGGTTTTAAGTTCTTTGCCCGGATTGTTGATTTCCAGGCGGATATCTTCGCTGTCTAAAATAAAAGCGCCTGTCGCCTTTTCAATATTGTAGCCGCCTTCGGTGATAGTCAGGGTAATGATTTTAATGTCTTTATCCGCTATTTTGTTTAAAACAGCTTCCGGCGACTCAATAGCCCACGCCAAATCGACAAGCGAACCGATTTCGTAAACTTCATCCCTGCCATCGCGTCCGCAAACGGTAAGGGTGTAAATGCCGTCCTGTTTTTTCAGTTTTCTGTATAGTTTCTCATCACCGGGCAATAACATCACACCGCAAATGCCCCAGTTCTGTTGCGACTTGTCCGCCAACAACTGATTGATGTAAAACTCTTCGTGAGAGCGGTGAAAATTGCCCACGCCAATATGCAAAATACCTGCCTTGACATCGTTACGATTGTAATTATAGTGAATAATCTTTTTCATTTTTATTCTATTTAAAATTATTAATTCATTTGCTAAATTCGGTAATTTTTTGTTTCATAAACTGAAGACTGCCTGTTGCCACTTCTTTTGCACTGTGTTTGGAAGGTCTCCACAATGCAACCGTTGCCGCCATACGGGGAATCGAACCGGATGTATTTTCAAGCGCCAGGCGTCCCGAGAAATTTATATCATTTAACGCCCGGAATAAATCATTCCAGTTGACAAGTCCTTCGCCAAGCAATCCCCTGTCATTTTCGACTATATGGATATGTTGCAGGCGATTTCCCGCTTTTATTACCGGATAATAAAAACTTTGTTCTTCCATATTCATGTGGAATGTATCCAAATGCAGGGCGAGGTTCGCGGCGCCGGAACGGTGTATCAAATCCAGAGCCTCCTCCGCTCCCGTGCAGATATAACTTTCGTAACGGTTAACCGGTTCAATGCCAATCGTGATTCCATATTGACCTGCATAATGACCCGCTTCGCCCCATACGTCGAAGAGTATGTTTTCCTCATCTCCGGTTCTCTGTTTTCCGCTGAAAATGCCGCAGCCGGAATGTAATACCCCTCCCAGATAGGGAGATTCCAGGTCCCGGCATTTATCCAGCGCCGCCTTTATCAGGTTAAGCGCCTTTTGGGGATATAACGGGATATGAAATTCAGCCGACAGGTTGAGTCCGCAAACAACATCCAGACCGTTTTCTTTTAATTGTTTTCTTACTGTTGACGCATCAAAGTTCATTGTGTGAGGCAGTGTAATCTCAATGAAATCGAAACCTGCCTCTGCTGTTTGCCGTATGGCGTAATGTCCCTCCTCCGCGTTCCACGGAGGACATATCCACGAAAGTGTCGTTGCTCCTAATTTTGCCTGTATCATACTGTTTTTTTTATTGTTGTTTGACTTTTTCCGTTTTTATTCATTGAAATACCAAACAGGGCGACGACCACGAAACAGAACGCCGGTACAAGGTAAGCATTTGTGATACCAATCCTGTCGGATAGCCGTCCCATCAGAGTTGTGAGTACCGCGCCTCCTGCAATAGCCATGACTAATACAGATGAAGCCAGCTTTGTTTCTTTTCCCAAGCCCGACACGCCAAAGGAAAATATGGTGGGATACATAATCGACATGAAGAAACTGCTTGCAACCAATGCCCATACGCCTGCCATAGTGGGCGACAAGACCGCAACAAGAACCAGTGCGATAATGATAATGGCGTAAACCGTCAACAGTTTGTCGGGTTTGATATATTTCAGCAGGTATGTTCCGGCAAAGCGTCCCAAAGCCAATGCCATTAACGACCATGTAAGATAGTTGGCAGCCGATATGTCGGTAGCTCCTTCAATATTTTGCTTGATATATCGAATCAGGAAACTCCAGATACCAACTTGTGCGCCCAGATAGAAGAATTGAGCGACAATAGCCTTTTTTAATTGTTTTGCTTTCGCCAACTTTTTCAGCCCGTTTATTAAAGAGCTTTTCCCGTCGTTGTCCTCCTTTTCTTCTGTTATCCTTGGAAATCGTGCCATAGCGAATAGGAATGTAAATATCAACACTACGATTCCGATACATAAATAGGGAGTTTCTACAGCCCGTATCTCCATTTTATAATACAGTTCAATAGCCTCCGGCGACATTTGCGCCAACACTTCGGGAGAATGTTCAACGCCTGAAAATATAAAATGTTGCCCTACAAGAACTCCTGTAATGCAGCCCACGGGATTAAAGGCCTGCGCCAGATTAAGTCTCAATGTTGCTGTCTGTGGCGAACCTAACACGGTAACAAATGGATTTGCCGTTGTTTCTAAAAAAGCCAGTCCGCCGGCAATAACAAACAAGGCAAGCAGAAAGAATCCATACGAAGCATTCTGCGCGGCAGGATAAAATAAAAATGCTCCTGCTGCAAATAACAGAAGACCTGTAATGATTCCTGTCTTGTAATTATATTTACGTATGATAATTGATGCGGGAAGCGCTAAAAAAAAGTATCCGAGATAAAACGCGGACTGCACTAAACCCGAATGAAAATCAGACAGGCGGAACGCCTTTTTAAATTGACTGATAAGAATATCATTGAGATTATTAACCATTCCCCACATGAAGAACAGGCTGATAATAAGGATTAAAGGAAGGAGAAACCTTTGGGGTACTATTTTCGATAAGTTATCTTCTTTTACTTCTGTGCTATTTTTCATAATTTTTTATTTATAGCCTAACAATCCTCTTGTTTTTTCAAGCTTATCAAACACGCTCCCAGGGCGGCTTCCTCGTCATGGTATGAAATCTTTATGTCCAGATTAAATATATCCTCGAATACCCGGCGCAGCAAAGCGTTCTTTTTAAATCCGTTGCCCGAGCCGACTAATGCTTTTTTGCCGGATTTGATACTGTCCGGTATCGTTTGGTAGAAATCATGGAGTTCCTGCGCTATCCCCTGCAAAAATCCGACGGTAAGGTTTTGCGGGGTGAAATTGGCTCTCGAAAGACCGGTTATAGCGCCTTTCAGGGACGGGTCACGGCGTGTTCCGTCAAACAGGGTACTCACTTTCAGGAGGTCATCCGGCTGGTATGCAACGGAGGTCATCGCGCGATAAATTTCGTCCTCGTCCCATTCGCTGATTCCCAAAAACAGTAGCGTCTGCTCAAAGAAACTTTTCAGCAGGGCAAACGCCGAGCCTCCGCACAGCGCCGCGCCCACAAGGATGTATCCTCCTCCCGGAAACGGGCGCGTATCCAAGCCGGGCAGCTTGATGTATTTCTCCGAAAACACGGATATCTGGCTGCTTGTACCCACCGTAATGTGTACCGACTGCTCGACGTTCTGAACAGAACCCATAAAGGCAGCCTGATTATCGCCTATGGCAGGAAACACCGGAATACTGTTAAAATCGCCGCACGAAGCATCCGTATTTGTCAATCGAGGAAGGAAGGAAACGTCAATACCGGCTTTTTCCAGCGCCTGAACGTCGAAAGCGAGACGCTCCACGTCGAAAAAGCCCAGACTTGCACCGTTAGAATAATCGGTCAGCGGCGCTTTGAGGCCGGTCAGCTTCATCACTGCGTAGTCCATAATCGTACATATTCGCCGCGCGTTTGCCGGCACGAGATTATTTACACTGTTATAAAAATGAGTAACCAGACCGTATCCGGTTGCAAGCGGGTAGCCGGTCAGTTCCGATAAATAGCCGGCGTAAGTTTTATTATCCCTGTAAATCTCGTTGCCCCTCGCATCTTGCCACGTGTATAAGGGGCTTACGGCATTTCCCTGTTCGTCAATATAGAGAATGCCGTGCATCTGTCCGGTTACTCCGATGCCTTTTACTTCGCCGTGCACGGCAAGCAAACCGTTGAGCGACTGTTTGACCAGCGCTATAATCCGTGCCGGATCCTGCGTCTTTTCCCAGTGATTGGCGGAAGGTATCCATGTGCTGTTCGGCGTGGACGCCGATTCGGTTTTTTGCATATCCCTATCGTATATGATTGTACTGATGGAGGTTGTTCCAATGTCGATTCCAATGTGTTGCATGTTCCTGTTTTTTTGTAAATATTATAAGGTTGTAGATTGAAGGTCCAGGCGCAGGATAATATCATTCTGTATGGCGGGCGACAGGTCGAGGAAATTCACAAACGTGCCGTGTATCCGCATGATATAAACGCCGCTTGGAGCGTATTTTTGAGGATTGTTTTTGACCTTGCGCAGTATTTCCGGCGTGGTTACATTTACGTACAGGTAGAACGGAGCAATCGCGGTAGCGCGGGTGAAGAACAGCGGTTGAATTACCTTGCTGTTGAACGCCTTACCCTTCTCTCCCAATGTTTTTTCGGGGAAATATTTCGGGTCGATACCGAAGTGTGAAGCATATCCGCCGGTCATTTTCCCGAATGGAAGTTTTTGAGTCGAAAGGATGCGGAACCCCAAACCACTGCTTGCATCACCCTGCAAGGGATCAACACCGTAGTTCAGCATTTCGCGCGCATGTCGTCCGTCGGGAGTTGCGCTCACCCAGTAGCCATACAGCAGGTGCGTGGACGGCGTACTCCAGTCGGGGCGGAAAGGATTGCCGAGATAATTTTTTTGAGAAGCAACAATATCCGAAATTTTATTTGCCAGTTCACAACTTTCGTTATCAGCTTCGGCAGTATTGTTTCCATATTTCGGGGCGGAGAGCAGGAACTGGCGCAGGTCTTCAAAATCTTTATAATCAGACCTGAGCGCTTCCAATAAATCGCCGGCATCCTCCGGACGCACATCCAGCAGATCTGCAATCGCTACAAAAGAGTCGGCAACCACCGACAGCCCGTGTATCAGGCATCCGCTCCCGTTGTATTTTGTTCCCTGACGGTTTACGTCGCGCATATCAATTCCCGATTCTATTCCACCCATAAAAGCGGAAAGAAAAGGAACTTTCAGGTTGGACAGCGCTTTTGAACATCCGTTTGCCGCTTCTGCCATGTGGCTGACCACATAATCCAACTGCTTGTAGAACGCCGGTTTAATATTTTTAAGCACATCCGCAGGGTCGTTTTCATTTAATCCCAGTTCCTTATATCCCAAACCTAATTTCCTGCCCGAAATCAGCGAACGTCCGTCATTAAGAGTAAGTTCAAGTACCTTAGCCAGATTTAGCCAGCTGTTCGTGGTGTTTCCGTTATCTTTTCCCATGATTAACGGCTCCTGACAACCGGCAACTGCGTAATCGGCAATATCTTCCCTGCCTACCCCGCTTTTTTCCAGCAACGGGAATATCGAATCGTCGTTAAAGAACGATGGCGTAAGTTTTCCGGCAGAAAACAGAAATTCACCCATTTCTTCATACAGTTTTTCCGGCGTTTCCTTATGCAGTTTGACAGAAAGAATCGGCTGTGGGTAATTTGTTTCCCTGTAAGCGTCGATAACGGCATACGTCATCGGATTTGTTAAGTCTTTGTCATCGGCGGACTTTCCTCCGAGCAATAAATTTTGAGAAATAGCCCAACTCCTGTCACCTACATTGAAAAATACAAGAAAGTGTTTGAACAGGGAAGCCGTGATTTCCCTTTCAGCACCGTCTTTTGCTCGGTAATCTTCAAATATGCGGTCAACATTTCCTACGGAGAAAGCGTACGGATTGGGCGACTGCTCAATGCACATCACCTGCCACAAAAGGATAAACGATTGAATGGCTTCGAAAAGATTTCCGGCTCCGCGTTCGGGAACCCGGCGAAGGGTTTCCTCCAAGAGGTTCAATTCTTCTTTTCTTTTTGAGTTTGCTGTCCGGGCTTGTTCCTTAGCGATATCAGCATAACGGTTCGCAAGTATGACAGCGCTGTTCAATGCTATTTTCATTGCTTCGTAAACTTCCTTTTTATCAGCGTCGTCCGTTGCTGCCTGTTTTGACTCAATCAGTTTCAACTGTCCCGCAATACCGTTGCGAAGCACATCACGGAAATCGGCTATCGTATGTCCCGTAACCTGTTCGACAAAGAACGACACCTCTTTCGTTTCGTCGCCGGTTTTGTCGTACACTTTTTTCAGTTCGACCACGTAAGGCGTTGCCGCATAATAATTCCGTACACGGTCGATACGCTCCTGCGTAAATTCTTCATTGGGCGCTATGTCGCTGAATACCGCAACAGGATCACAGTAACCTTCAAAGGTTTCTACCTGAAAATTAGGATTAATCAAAGCGTATGTTCGTGCAAAAGCATCATTCTGAGTACCTGCAAACACGCTGTTTTCGCTAATGGATAGCGGCAACTGCTCGATCACCTTTTCCAGAACCTTAGCCGATGCGACTTCCGGATGCAAATGCTTGAAACTGCCTTCACTGTTCATCTGTATTTCTTTAATCTGAAACCAGCCGTCCTCTCTTTTGTGGTCGCGTTCTTCTGAAAACAAACCGGATACCTTCGCATCAAGTTCTTCTTTACTGTAAATCTTCTTCCAATTCATGATTTTTACGTTTTTAAAATTTGTATGCTATTGTTTATGAATATTTTTCTGTAAGCGATAAGGTCGTCCGCCGGAATCTTTTTATCCGGCATCGGATACACCTTGCCTGTCTGCTCCCATTTTACCCTGCCGTAATCGTGGTATGGCAGCAGCTCTACCGTAATCCCTTTCCGGTTGATACTTTTAATGATTTCAGCCAAACGTTCCATCGTTTGTATATTGTTGTTGAAATCGGGAATCAAAGGAATCCGAATCCAGATATCAATGTCTGTTTGAGCGGCTTTGACAAGATTGTCAATTATCCGCCCGTTGCTGATCCCCAGTATGTTTTTATGTATTTTGGGGTCAAAATGTTTAATGTCCATTATCAACAGGTCAATCAAACCAAACAGTTCCGGCAGTCTTTCATGCGAGGCATTTGTTTCGATAGCCGTATGGATATGAATGTGTTTCAGTTCTGTCAGCAGTTTTTTCAGCAGTTTGAATTGAAGCGTCGGTTCGCCTCCTGTGATCGTTACGCCTCCACCGCTGTGGAAAAGACCTCTTGAGTTTTCGACTTCATCTATTATTTCCGCTATGGTATATTCTTTTATGCTGAAACGGATTGCCTCGTTCCTGTTTTTATGTACGCAGGCGCGTTCAGGGCATGTTTCACACCGCTCTCTGTCCAAAACCCTGTTTTTAATCGCTCCGTATGGACAAAAGCTGTCCTGCAACTTCTCCGATCGCACTAACAGCGCGCCTTTTACAGGGATCCCTTCCGGGTTTGAACACCACGGGCAGGTGAAATTACATCCCTGAAAATGGTATAAAAGACGGTTGCCGGGTCCATCCTGCGAAAAATTCCATCCTTTACCGAATATTTTGATATTGTCCATCTGAATACAATTAAATCCGGCTGCAAATGTAACATAATATTTTACATATACAAAATAATTATTTGCGCATAAGTTTACATATATGTAATTATATCTGTTCATTGAAGGTGAATACGGAGCAATAATATGCTTGTTAACAGTGCTGTATGTTTATATTTACATTAATGTAAACCAATGTGTTATTATTTACAATGGCGCCTGTTTTTTTCAGTTTTGAGAAAGTAAAACTTGTGGCTTGTTTTCTCTATTTTGCCATTATCGAAAAATAATGATTACATTTGTAGCCGTAATTGTAAGTATATTGCATTATGAATGTCAAGAATAATTTCGACAGTATTTACGCTGTCATAAAAGAACAAATTCTCAGGCAGGAATTTATTCACGGCTCCTTGCTGCCTGCGGAACAGGTAGTGGCTGATAAATTTTCCGTTTCCCGTCCGACTGTTGCCAAAGTATATAACCGCCTGCAGGCTGAGGGTTTTGTAAAAAAGAAAAAGGGACAGGGCACGATGGTCATACACGACAATGCCAAACTGCCCCGCACAATCGGGCTGTTATTGCCCGGAGCCGGCGAATCAGAGATTTTCTCCGTTATAAACGACCAGATATTGAAATTGTCTGAGAGCGAAGAATTTATCTGCCTGTGGGACGGCGCCACGGCAAACAATGCCGGAATAAGAAAAATGCTTATGGAGAGTTGCTGCGACAGCTATATAAGCAAAAAGGTAGATGGCATATTATTCTCTCCCCTGGAAAGGGAAGGGAATTCCCATGAACTCAACAAACGCATATGCGATAAAATACACGCGGCTAACATTCCCGTTGTCCTGATTGACCGCGACATTCTGCCCTTTCCCGAAAGAAGCGGGTTCGATATCGTCTGCCTGGATAATTTTGGCGCGGGACGCATCATGACGCAACATTTGATTGATAAAGGTTGCAAGGTGATTAATTTCTTTTACCGTCCCGATTCGGCGGGGTCGGTTGATTACCGTCTGGCAGGCGTGAGGGAGACCGTACTGAAAAACAAACTTCCTTTTACCGATGCGAATATAATATGCGGTAATCCCGAAGATACGGAGGTGGTAGAGGAAATGAGGATTATGGCGGGAAAAACAGGTATTGTATGCGCCAACGACTCAACGGCAGCCGTTTTGATGTCCACCATCGAATCGCTCAACATTAGAATATCCAAAGACGTTCTTATCTGCGGATTCGACAATATGAAATATTCAAAACACCTGAAACGTTCCCTTACAACATACGAGCAGCCTTGTGTAGAAATCGCCAATATTGGCATTGAGTTGATAATGAGAAGAATTAAGAACAATCATCGTCCTCCGGTCTCGGTTAATCTTGTCGGAGAGAAAATTGAACGCGAATCAACTACTTTTATTAGCTAAAACAAAAAATAAATCAGTTCATATTTTAGACATTAGATCATTTCTAAAGTCATTTTTTTTTGATGGTTTTGTAATAGCCATCGCCGGTTGTCCTTGGTTCGCTTTGAACTGTATAGCCGTCCGTAACCGTTCCGTCAATTCGTTCACTTCCACCATGTTCCCAACTGAAATAGCCAAAAGGGTTAGCTCTTTCGTGAAATTTATTGGGGACGACGAATCCTTTACATCAGGTCTGTGCATCAATTCTATACGGGTCTTATTCTCCTCGAAAGAAATGAAACAGGAAGTATAGTTTTTCCCCTGCTGTAAAGCGTTTTCAATATCCCGTTCTCAAATGACTTATTATCGGTTAATATCCATTTCGATGTTTTCATTTTGCAGGGAAACAGAGGAATACCCTCGCCCAGCATAACCGGAATGTGGCAAAGTTGCAGTTCATCAACCAAATCGTGATTCAGTAATAGCCGTATGGTTTGTCCGCCGCCCAACAACCAAATGTCCTTACCTTCCCGGCATTTGATTTGGCGTATCTTTTCAAGTACATTTTCAGTGAGATACGAAACATTTACTTTGGGTGGCAGATTGTCATTCCGGCGGGAAAGCACGTAAGTTGCCCTGTCTTTGTATGCCCAGTCCACATCGAAAGAAGCTATCTCCTGATATGTGCCATTTCCCATAATGACGGTATCTATCGAATCATAAAACGTTTTGTCCCTAAATTCATTAAGAGTTGGACAGGATAATCCTGCCAGCCAGTCCATTCCACCATCAGGAGGAGCAATGAAACCGTCAAGCGACACAGCGATGAAAACTTTAATCTCTTTCATTTTTGTCTAATTTATTTGTTTATACTGTGTTCGCCTGCATCCTACGAAAAAGCGTGGAATCCACACTGCTTCAACGTAGAGGTACTGGCATACCCGAAGAGGAAAACAGGCAATTCCACGCTATACTTGCGTACGGCATGAACATTGCGCAGATGTCTCCTCTTCTTGAAAATTGCCAGTTTTCTACTTGAGACGTTCAGCGAACGTTATGTCATATCTAAACGGTTTTTACGCCGTTATATTCAATTTTACAGGGACAAAGGTACAAATTGTTTGCCTGTTATTTGCAAAACAGACCATTTTATCGA
>JAISXN010000138.1 GCA_031270525.1 Candidatus Symbiothrix sp.
GAATAATCTTGTTTTGAATTATCAATCACAATGAGTTCGTATCGAACGCCGATTGTAGCTTCGATATTGGACTTTAACTGTTCGGAAATGTCTTTGTTTTTGGAACAAATGATGATTGAAATCATATAGGGAATGTTAATAGTTTTTCCCGGATTATTCAGCAAGTAACGAATCGACCAAAGCATTGAACTCCGCCTGAAATTCCTTGTAAAACAATCCGGTTGCCGGACCGCTGAAGCCTGTATGGATTTTCCTTACTTTGCCTTGTTTATCAATGAAAATCGTTGTCGGATAACTTGAGAAATGCTCGATTTCCGGCAACACTTCGGCAATCGTAGCAGGGGCGGCTTTTCCGGCGAATAAAATATCGTATCGGATATCTTCTGCTTTTTTCAAATGGCTGATTGTTTCTTTCGCATAATCGAAATCGGCTTTGCGTTCAAACGCCAACCCGACAATTTCCACGCCACGGTCTTTATTTTCTTTGTACCAAGGCGCTAAAAATTTCGCTTCGTCTATGCAATTGGGGCACCAACTTCCCAGAATAGAAACGATTACGACTTTTTCTTTATATTGTTCGTCGCTGAGGGAAACTAATTTTCCGTTCATATCCGGCAATTGAAAATGAAGACGGTCGAAACCGCGTTTCATTTTAGTCAGGCTGTATGCGTCGTCCAAAGCGGCTTTCTCATTACGGACGCCGGTCAGTTTTGTGATGCCTTTGGCTGTATAAAATTCACCTTCAAAGGTATTTTCATCAAGGAAACGGATTTCAATCAAATACGGACTTAATCCGCTGAATGCCGATAATTTAACTCCATTTTCGGTAACAATTCCTTCGAGAAAACGCAAATCACCCGAATTGGTCAGGATAGAACCGGTAACAATTTGATTTTCAGTGGAAAAGATGCCGACATTATGGCTTGTATCCGATTGGCCGATAAAGAAAACGTCCCATTTGCCGTCAATCGGAATGGAAGCCGGCCGGGCAACCGGTTCGAAGCGGGAAGTTCTTCCTCTTTCGGCTCTGAAAGGAATCCCTTCGTCGTCGTCGATATAGTTTTTGAAGAAACGTCCTTCCATAGAATCTCTTGATATTTTTGTTAATATCAGTGCATCAAAGGATTCGATAAGAATGATTGCCGTATCGGCATAATAAGCGACGCTTGTGAGCGGAACGCGTTCCTCTCCGTTTATCAAAGTTACGATGGTGGAATCGGTATCTGCGTTTTCCACCTCAAACAGAAAAGGCGCTTGCTTATTGTCCGCAACGGTCAATTCGCCGCGCCAGATTCCGTCTTGCCATGGCTCGCCGGAGCGAGGGGTACATGCCGAAAGTATCATCAAGAAAAATAAATAATGTTTTGTTTTCATAAATAAATGTGCTAAAAGTGTGCGAAGTTACGGAATTTTTTTTGTTTTTTTTATTATATTTAAATGATTTCTCCTTTCCACAGCCTTTCCAAAAAAACTTCGTACGGCAAAATCAGAATATTTCCAACTTGCCGCGGATAAGGATCTGTGCTTACAACAATCATTTTCTTACAAGTATATTCTTCCTCAAATGCTTTCAGCCCTTTCAAATGACGACTTTGCACATCGGAAGTTGATTTTATTTCAATAGCAACCTCACTTTCACCCAAAATAAAATCCACTTCAAAGCCCGAACTTGTTCGCCAATACGAAATATCATATTCCAAACCGGAATAGCGGCTATGAGCAAAAATTTCCTGATAAATAAAATGTTCAAACGCTTTCCCGAAAAGCTCCGTTCCCATCTCAATTCTCTCACGTTTCAGAAGCGAATTAACTATTCCAATGTCAAACAAATAAAACTTTGGGGATACTACCACGCGTCTTTTCGGCTTTTTCTGAAACGCAGGTAAATAACGCCCTAAAAGCGTATCTTCGAGTATTTGAAAATAGCCTTTAATCGTGGGGACGCTCACGCTTGATTCGGCAGCAATATTGGTGTAATTCACAATTTCGCCGTTGGTGAGAGCCGCAATTTGCAAAAAACGACTAAAAATGTCTATATTTCGAAGCCTTGCCTCTACCGCAATTTCATCTTTCAGGTAACTGCCAATGTAGGCGGACAGCATTTTTTTTGCATTTGCAGCATCGTAATGTTTGGGCAAAAGTCCATTGTTGATTGCCCGCAGTAAGTCGAAATCGGGAATTTCGGCGCTCACAAGTGGGTAAAGTTCATAGCGCAATGCTCTTCCTCCCAATAAATTAACTCCGGAACGCAAAATTTTCCTCGGACTTGAACCGCTTAAAATAAACTGAACGCCTTTATTGACAATCAGCCAATGAATTTCGTTCAAAAGGTCGGGTAAACGCTGGATTTCATCAATCAAAACAATTCGTATGGCTGCATTTGCCGAAATCATCTCGCGTATCAGGCCATTGTTTTCCAAAAGCCGCTTGTAATCGCTCGACAGTAAAAGGTCGAACTTCAGGGCATCGGGAAAAAGTTGCTTCAGTAACGTACTTTTACCCGTTTGCCTTGCACCCCAAAAGAAAATACTTTCGTTGCCTGCGTCCTCGAATATCTGCTTGCGATTATACATACTTTCAGTATTACGTGTAATTTTAAATATAGACTTTAAAATTACATGTAATTTTAAAGTTTTAATGCTGCGAAAGTAATACTAAATTTTGAAACAAACAAACTTTTTATAATTTTTATTTTCTATTTTACATGTAATTCTAAAGTGTGTATTTAAAATTACATGTAATTTTAAAAGTATAAAAATCGTATTTATCTGTCTAATAATCGATTAGCGAAATTTATATATTTCATCTTCGAAATGAATAATTTTCACAGTTCTTTCGCTATCCGGTTTCGTATCACTGCACCTTATCTTTCAAGTTCTGAATCTGGTTTTCAACTTCCTGATTCAACTGATCGGCTTTCTTCTGCGCTTCTTCTTTCAATTTTTTAGCAGCGACTTCCGCCGATTTGACTGCGGCGATTTTTGCCAAAGGATTGGAAATTTTATTGGCTTCGTCGACCAATTTCTGCGCTTGTTTTTCCGCTTCTGCTACCAATTTTTCACCGGCTTCTTTGGTTTCTTTACGAAGTTTTTCGGCCTGTTCATCTGCCTTTTGAGTCACCTGCTGCGATAAAGTTCCTTCGCCGCCGAGCGCTTTGCCTGCCAGATTGCCCAATATCTCATCGGCTGCGCTTTTCATGTCCACGCTGAATTTGGGATTAGTGAAAGTTCCTCCGATTTTTACATTGACATTGTTGAGATAATTGTTTGTTAGCTTACCGGTTAAATTTACTTTTGCCAGATAGTCGATAGATTGATCCAAACCGGTTGAACCTTGCAGATTCATAACGCCGCCTCCGAAATTGATGTTGAAAGGGTTCGTCGTCACTCGCCCGTCGTTGATGGAGAACGGTAATTTCAAATCTTTAATTTTCAAATCTTTCAAAGATTCGTTTTTCAGAGTGGTTGCCAATCCCGACAAAACCGAATTATTTGATATTTCTACATTGTTGGACGACAACAAACCGCTGGCGCTGAGAGCGCTGAGTACCGGCATGAAATCTGCTCCCAAGGGCGATTTCAGTTGTAATTGCGTAGAGTAATTTCCCATCAGATTTTCGAAAACAGGCGCCAATTTCTGAATGGTCACAAAAGTCGAAAATGTCTGTGCGAAAGAGGCTTCCTTAATATCTAAGGTAAAAGACACTTCCGGCTGTTGCGGATTTTTTCCGGTATCGTAATAACCGGTAACATTCAACTTTCCGCCCAAAGCGAGCATTGACAGGTTTTTCATCTCGGCTTTTCCGTCTTTGACGGTAATTTGCCCGGCCACATCGCGCATATCCATTTTGTCGAAAAGGACTTGTTTGAAATTGCCGTTCACAGCAAAATCTATGTTTTTGGGAATTTCTATTACGCCTACGGCTGCGGTATCTTTCGAAGACGAAGCGGTTTCTTCCGACATGAAATCGTTCAGATTCAAATAGTTGGAATTAACGCTCAAAGTTCCTTTCAGGGTTTCGTCTTTCAGGAAATAAGGAATAAAATTTTCCAGTCTGCCGTTTCCTGCTATATCGTTTTTACCGATTTGCGCCGAAAATGCACTTAAATTCACATAGCGGGGCGAAAATGCCAAATTGGCATTGTTGATTTGAATGTCTTTGCCTTCTTTTGATTGGATGAGCATTTGTTTGATATTCAAGGCGCCGGAAGCATTCACTTTGTCGTATTGTTCTTTTTCGATGTACGACATGCGTGAAGCCAACTGTAAGTTTGCATCCAGATTGCCGCTTAACTCCATACCTTCCAAAGGATATATTTCCTTGATATCGCTCAGATTCAGTTTTCCCAAAGCGGATAAACGGAAATCCGGATCGCTGACAGGCCGGCTGATATGCAGATTCAAATCAAAAGGATTCCCACCCATCTCAAAATGAAATTTGGAAATATCGACCACCGTATTGTCCGCCAAACCGCCCGGATTGAACGCATGAATATTCGTGCTGATATTGGTGACGGATTTCGGCATTCCCGGATATTGGAAATAAGCTTTGTCTATACCGAGTTCGACATTAAATGACGGAATAACTTCTTCATTCATAATTCCTTTTGCGGAAGCGTCCAAAGTCACATTGCCGGCTGCCTGCACATTTTTGAAATTGTTGGAATAGATAGCCGGAATCAGGGATAAAATATCTTTGAATTGAATTTCGGGCGCTTTCAACCGGATGTCCATGTCCGTATTATCTTCATCGGGAAAAGCGACCCAACCTTCGATGCTTCCTTTGATTTCATTCAGTTGGAAAGCATTTTCGGCCAAGGTGAACCGCATATTTTTCAAATCGGCTTCGATAGCTGAATTTCCTTCGATTTTAACATTCGACAAATAAGGAATGTTATCCATAACCAATCGCATATCTTTCGCCGAAAAATTCGTTTTTATGCGGGTTTTTTCAGCGGTCATATCACCTGAAAAATTCAGATTTAAATCTTGAAGCGCAAAATTCATGTTCGTAGAATCATTATCGAACCGAAAACCGGAATGATTGACGGTTACGCTCTTCAGCAGCAGTTTGAAATCCGAAGACGCTGTGCTGTCGGACGTTTCGGTTTCATCCGGTTTGGTAATGTTCCAATTCGCGTGTCCGTTTTCGAGGACATGCAAATTGATTTTAGCATTGTCAAGTGTAATTTTGCGGATTTCGTATCCCGAATTTCCGAAAAGACTTTTGAGATTGATCGTTGCCGAAAGATTTTCAGCATAAAAAAGAGTGTC
>JAISXN010000197.1 GCA_031270525.1 Candidatus Symbiothrix sp.
CTTAAAAGTTCTTTAACATGGTGCAAGGTACGAATTTCCCCCCGGTTTCACAAGAACACGGGGTAAAAAAAATTATGCCTTTTCGTAACCAATTGAAAATAAATAATATAAAAATTAAAGAACCTCCTTTCCATTCGGGATATGTTATATCGGATAGTGGCCATGCTAAAATATCGTGCCGATGAAATGATGCGAGTGCCATAAAAAGAGGGATAGACAGTTGTCTTGGAATAAATCCTATTCATCTGATTTGACTGAATATACGTTTGTTTTTTTGATTAACCTGACGGCTATGGTCGGAGACTACACCGAGCGGGGGCAAGTCCTAGCAATGACGAATCGACAATCGGAATTGAAAATCGGCGGAGCCAATTCCCTTTTGCCGTCGGTTTAAACCGACGGCAAAAGGCGATCCTACTTCAAAGCCTCCGACCCGCCGATAATATCCAGCAATTCACTCGTAATCGCCTGTTGCCGCTGCTTATTATATTGAAGAGTCAATTCATCCATCAAATCACCGGCGTTATCGGTTGCGATTTGCATGGCAACGGTACGCGCTGCTTGTTCGGCCGCCGCTGAATCCAGAATGACGGCATATATTTTTGCCCGCAGTGATTTGGGAAGTAGCGTATCCAACAAAGTTTTACGGTCCGGTTCGACAATATAATCAGTTGCGGACGCCGTTTTATTTTCATTCTTCGGCAAAACAACCGGCAAAAACGATTCGTCTGTCGGAATCTGGATGCCCATGCTTTTGAAATGATTGTAAATCAACGCTACTTTGTCGATCTTTTTCGAGAGGAAATCAGTCACCAAACCGTCGGCGAGGTCTCTTGCTCCTTCGTAATTCGGTTTATCCATCAAGGAAATATAACTTCCTTTTTTTTCAACCGGAATGATAAATTTTGCAACTGCTTCTTCTATTTTTTTTCCAACCGGATAAACTTCTATTTCGTATTTCAAAGCGTGATACTTTTGTATTGTTTCCCACAACAAACGAATGACATTGGAATTAAAAGCCCCGCAAAAACTTGAATTTGAGGAAACGGCAACAATAGCTACCCGCTTCACTTCCCGGTTTTCCGCCAAAGGCGAGGAAAAATCCACTATATCAGCCGAAAGATACCGGCCGAGAATGTCCATCAATTGTTTCTGGTAGGGCAAAAACTGTTCCACATGGGCTTGCGCCTTCCGCAACTTGGCGGAAGATACCATTTTCATAGCCGAAGTAATTTTCCGGGTAGAATCGACCGAGGCTATGCGCCCTTTTATTTCTTTTAAAGAAGGCATAAATAATCAATTACGAATTATGAATTACGAATTATCAATTTATTTGAGCGCTTTTACCACTTCTGCGGCGGTTTGCGTCAATAACTGTTCAACTTCTTCATTGAGAGTGCCTTGTTTGAGAACATCCAAAACTTCTTTTTGGTATTTCAGTTCCAATACTTTGAGATATTCCTTTTCAAAAAGACCTACTTTTTCGACCGGAAGGTCAAACAAAAGACCTTTTGTACCGGTATAAATAAGCGCAATCTGCTTTTCGACCGGATACGGCGAGTACTGCGGCTGAATCAACAAAGCCGAATTTTTCTTTCCTTTATCCAAAGTCCTTCGGGTAACGATGTCCATATCGCCGCCGAATTTGGAAAATGCCTCCAGTTCGCGGTATTGCGCCTGGTCGGTTTTCAGCGTACCGGCAATTTTTTTCATCGCCTTAATCTGAGCGTTACCGCCCACGCGGGACACTGAAATCCCCACATTGATTGCGGGGCGGATACCGGCATTAAACAAACCGCTTTCCAGGAAAATTTGTCCGTCGGTAATCGAAATCACATTGGTTGGGATATATGCCGAAACGTCGCCCGCCTGGGTTTCGATAATCGGCAAAGCCGTCAATGAGCCGCCGCCTTTCACTTTATCTTTCAGGACTTCGGGTAAATCGTTCATTTGTGCGGCAATATCGTCGTTGTCGATGATTTTCGCGGCGCGTTCCAACAACCGGGAATGTAGATAAAAAATATCTCCGGGATAAGCTTCCCTTCCCGAAGGACGACGAAGAATCAAAGAAACTTCGCGATAAGAAACCGCCTGTTTCGACAAATCATCGTAAATCACAAGCGCATGACGTCCGGTATCGCGGAAATATTCGCCGATAGCAGCGCCGGCAAACGGAGCATAAAACCGCAGAGCCGCCGGATCGGAAGCTAAAGCGCTGATAATGACCGTATATTCGAGCGCTCCTTTTTCATACAACGTATTCACAATATTTGCGATGGTCGAACCTTTCTGTCCGATAGCAACATAGATACAATAAACCGGTTTCCCGGCCAGATAATTGTCGCGTTGGTTAAGAATGGTATCAATACCGATTGCTGTTTTTCCGGTCGAGCGGTCGCCGATAATCAATTCGCGTTGACCGCGTCCGATGGGAATCATCGCGTCAATCGCGATAATACCTGTTTGCAAAGGCTCGCTCACTTTTTGCCGGAAAATGACGCCGGGCGCTTTGCGTTCCAGGGGCATTTCTATCAATTCGCCGTCGATAGGGCCTTTTCCGTCAATCGGTTGCCCCAGAGGATTGATTACGCGTCCCAAAAGACCTTCCCCTGTCATGATGGAAGCGATGCGGCCGGTTCGTTTCACGGAGTCGCCTTCCCTCACCAAATCCGTACGTCCCATCAGAACGGCGCCGACATTGTCTTCTTCCAGATTCATCACTACGGCCATTTCACCGTTTTCAAACTGAAGAAGTTCTCCCGATTCGGCTTTGCTTAAACCGAAAATGCGAACTACTCCGTCGCTTACCTGAAGCACAACGCCCACTTCCTCAAATTTCACACGGGTATCGACACCTTCGAGTTGCATTTTCAGAACTTCCGAAACTTCACTTGCTTTTATATTTGGCATAATTAAAAATTGAAAATTAAAAATTGAAAACGGAGACCCTCGACTTCAAGAATAAAGTTACCGTTTATTGAATACTAATCGCAAACCTTGTTTTTCATACAGTTTGAATTTATTGTCGGATGAAATAAGCGGTATCCTATCGGAAATGGCTTGCGCTATTATCATGTGATCGTTTGGATCTTTATGATCTCCTGACGGAGTAAATTCGGCGTAAGCCATTACATGCTGTTTTGTAAAAGGTTTTACTTCATAATTCAATCCGTCAATCAGAGTAAACATATCTTTATAAGATTTGTACATCCTCGATTTCAATTCACCATCATTATACAGTTTAACCAGCTCGCGCATAGCTATTGAACTGACATAAAAAGTGTTTTCGTAATCTTTCAAAAGATATAATACTTCCCTTTTTATATTATCTCCCTCTTGTTTATCAAACAGCATGAAGATAACCGTATTTGTATCCAAATAATATCTCATCGCAATACAGCCCGCATATTGACGATTTCTCCTATCCCGTTAGGGTGTTTTTCCCTAAACAAAGTATAAGTTGATTTGGGCTTTTGTTTCATAACATTACTTTGTTTTTTCGGTTCTCCAACATGGGTTCTTTTTTTTACTTTCGTTTCCATATTATTTTTCATTTAATTGCTTTCTTTTCTAAAATTTCCATTGGTCAATTCTAATTTCATTGTATTCAACTGATTCCTGACGCTTGCGTCCAAACGGAGATCTTCGACTTCAAGAATAAATCCGCCGATGATGTCCGTATCGGTCTTTGCCGCAAAATCAACATGCGTTGTTTTGCCGTCGGAAATCAGTTTGACCATTGACTTTTTTTCTTCTTCGGTGGCAGGCGCAACGGTAGTCAATTTAACGAGTACGATGTTTTTTTCCTTCCGGTAAACCTGGTCATAAACCAAAGCAATGTGTTGCATGTAAGAAGCGCGTCCGTTTTCGATGATTACCCTGAAAATATTCCTGCATGTCTCGCTAATTGTTTCCCCAATGGCAGCCGTAAGCAGTTTAACCTTTTCTTCGGAGGACACAATGGGGTTTTCCAACACTTTATTCAGTTCGGGCATAGCGGCAAACTGTCTGGAAAGTGTCTTCATTTCTTCATTTAAACGGGTTTCATCGCTCCGGTCTGCAGCAAATTGGTAAAATGCTTTGGCATAACGGGTCGAAATTATTCCTACATTCATCGTCTTAATTTTTCTGCGCTTCTTCGATCAATTGATTAACCAATTCACGTTGGGCATTTTGATTGTCTAAATTCTTGCGAAGTATCTTTTCGGCAATCCCAATCGAAAGTACAGCCATTTGATTACGTAGATCGCGCAAAGCCATTTCTTTTTCTTTTCGAATCGCATTTTTAGCTTCTTCAATCAACTTTCCGGCTTCAATTCCGGCCTGACCTTTCGCTTCATCAACAACTTTATTCCGTATTTCCTCCGCTTCCCTCAAGATACGTATTTCTTCTTCGCGGGCATGCTTCAGGATTTTTTCTCCTTCTTGTTGAATCCCGGCAAGACGTTCATTCGCTTGTTTGGCTGCTTCCAATGATTTGTCAATAAAGGCTTTCCGTTCGTCCACCATCTTTACGATGATCGGAAAACCGAATTTGGCCAGGACGAAGAAAACGGCTCCGAAAGAGACGATCATCCAAAACAATAAACCGAGATCAGGCGTTAGCAGTGACATAACCGGTCAATTATAATATGAATCCGCAAACGACAACTGCAAACAAGGCAACTCCTTCTATCAAAGCGGCGGCAATAATCATATTCATACGAATATCGCCTGTGGCTTCCGGTTGACGGGCAATACCGTCCATCGCCGACTGTCCGATTTTACCGATTCCCAAACCTGCACCGATAACGGCTAAGCCTGTTCCTAAACCTGCTCCTAATTTTGCTAATCCGACTCCCGTAGTCGCCGCTTGTAATAAAATTGATAATAACATAATTTTTGTATTTAAAGTTTATAAATTGTATTTCATTTTGCTAAATCCGTTAATCCTTCGGGGCTTCTGCGGCAGTCCCAAACCGTAACTATCACAATTTCATCCGCCGCCGCATCAACATAATAAATTATCTTATACCGGTTCTTCACCGATAAGGCGCGAAACGTTTCGCTGCGATTGCCGAGGGATGGTTCGACGGGCGCCATTTGCGGGAAAACGGTGAGACGCCTTGATGAATCAATTATCTCGCCAATGATACGATTCGCCGCTTGTTCGCTCTTTTCTTTGTAATAGTCGAAAATTACATCTAAAGACCGATCGGCTCTTTCTGTCCATCGAGTTTCCATTCAGGATGTTTTATAAAAAGTTCCTCTGTCGTACATACACGACCATTTCTGTAATCCGCCATCCCTTGATCCACCGCAGCCATTCGTTCCTCATAAGTTCTCGGCAAGCCGGGAATAATCTCATCATCGAACTCGGCAAACTCATCAAATTCATCCTCAAAGGAATCTTCAAGAAAAGAGAGCGTCTCTTTCAATACACTTTCATTTTTGATCGTCAAAACCAAATGACAGATTTTCGTCCTTAATTCTTCACTGCTCATAATCATATATATTATTTATTTTGTTTGTCCTAATGGTGTTGTTCAACCTGCGAAAGCCCAATAAAAACCGCCGACAGCAACGTAAACACATACGCTTGTATAAACGCAACCAGCAATTCGACAAAATCAATGAAAATGGTCATCACAACCGACAAAACGCTCATTCCCACATTCATCGCCGCACCCAAACTGACCGTCACAAAAATGACGCAGGTCAATCCCAAAACGATTGCGTGGCCGGCTAAAATATTGGCAAACAAACGAATCATCAACGCGAACGGTTTCGTGAACATACCAACCACTTCTATCGCCGGCATAATTGGAATGGGAACCTTCAACCACGTAGGCACATCAGGCCAAAAAATTTCTTTCCAGTATTCTTTCGTTCCGAAACTATTGACTACGATAAAAGTACAAACCGCCAAAACACAAGTAACGGCAATGTTTCCCGTCACATTAGCCCCGCCCGGAAATATCGGGATAATTCCCAACAGATTATTGAAAAAGATAAAGAAAAAAACCGTCAGCAAATAGGGGGCATAACGCCTGTAATTTTTCCCTATACAAGGTTTTACCACATCATCGACAATGCTCATTATCAACATTTCTATCATTGCGATGAAACCTTTCGGCGACGCTTCTTCGATTTTCCGTTTTTTGTACCAGGATGCACACGACATAATCAGGATAATCAAAAGGATACTGCTCAGTATTAAAGAAAAAGCGTTTTTTGTAAGCGACAAATCCAATGGACGGACTTCTTCGCCCGAAACATTCCTTTCGACGATCTTTCCTTTGTATTTTCCTTCGTGAGCGATGGAAAATCCCTCATATTCAGCATGTCCGTGGTCAAAACGTGATGAAGGGAAAAAATGCCAGGCGCCATCGTTTCCCCGCACAATCACAGGTAAGGGAATCGAAACCGGATGTTCGTCAATCGTCGTAATGTGCCAATCGTAGGCGTCGCCGACATGGTCAAGAATCAATCCGGTAACGTCTAAATCCGGTTCTTTCACATCTTCCGCATTGACAAATACAGTAGGCACAAAAAACAAAGTAACCGATAATACAATATATCTTAAAAAATTCATTTATTCTTTCGTTAATAATTTCTTCTTTTTTGCTTCTTTCTCCCTGCTTATCAAATAAAGTGTATCGAATAACAAATATATCAGATAAAGCGCAAGAAAAACCAATACAAAATGTTTCATTTCCGTTTTTACCGTAAACGCATAAACCATTACAAAAAAGATGGATAACAAAATCTTTCCGACTTTCAATCCCATGAATATATTGATTGATTGCCGGGGAGAAACCGTTTTATTTTTTGTTTCGATAATGCCGATCGTTATCCATTCGCAATAAAAAAAAAACAAACAGGCGCCCATCCCCCAATAAAAAATGGTTTCATGAGCAAACAACCCGTTTTGAAGCGCTTTTAGACCCATGATCAGAATGCCTGTCATCAACGCTAAACC
>JAISXN010000211.1 GCA_031270525.1 Candidatus Symbiothrix sp.
GTTACAAATCCTCCTGCGAAATCAAATTATTAAAAGTAGCATAAAGCGTTAATCCGGCAACGGTTTTGATTCCTGTTTTCCGGGAAATGTTTTTGCGATGGGAAATTACCGTATGGACGGATATGAAGTGCTTGTCTGCTATTTCCTTATTGGTCATACCTTTGGCTATGGAAACAAGGATTTCTTTTTCCCTGTCCGATAAATCAACGTTGTCCGTTCTATCCCTGTTGCTAACGAGCGTTTTAGCCATATACTGCAATTTTTTCGCCATTTTCGTACTGTTGTCGTAAATGCTCAACACGCCGTCAAAACCGGCAAGCGTTTCACTATCAACGTATCCGTAAAGGATAGCGGCAATAATGGCATGGGGGTAATCGGAAAATAAATTCCTTGCGGCAAATGGGCGGTGGAAATTGACAATGGCCGGATTAATCAGAATAATATCAAAAGATTTATCTCCTTTTGATTCCTTGAACGATTGAATATCGCAATAAATGCCTGTCACGGTAAACCGAGCGTTTTCTTCGATCATTTTCTTCATTCCCAGACGAATAACGGGGGACGGTTCGATGATTGCTATCGTATTTTTATTCAAATTGCCCATGGCAGATTATTTTTCAATTCGTTCGACCAATGCTATCAATATCTGTTCTTCCAGCGAGGTGTGTTTACCCAAATCAAATTCAAATAAAAACAAATCAATCAGGGCATCACGGCATTTCTCGATGGAACATTCGGGGGGAAGATACTTGATTAGAATATTTTTTAAATCACTCAATGCAGCGTCAAGGTTGCTATGATTTCTCTCGTATTCCTTAATTTTATAATTGCTCGTTTTTTCGCCGTCAAGAAGCGATTGGATGTAAGGAAACACGACTTGCTCTTCATATTCGAAATGTGCAATAACTTCCTGTTTGTATTTTTCGCAAAATTTCATCAGTATTTCGCCGTTTTTCAGACAGCAGCAATTTATTAAATCCAAAATCCGGTTGATTACTTTGTTTAACCGGTTTTTGAGAAAATCTTTATGGGAATTTTTCAAATACTTCATTAAATCGTTCAACGGTATTTGTGCCAAAGTGTTGGTATTCGGAAAATAATCGTCAAAAGTGTACAAATTGCAAACCAGCAAAAACAGCGAAGTTGATATACCGTTTTTTTCGCATATTTGTTTGACTGTGCTTTCTCCCAAATCAAGATTGAGCTTAAAACCGGGGAAAACAAATAATAGCCGGTAGTTGGCCAGAACCAAATCCGCGACTTTCATTTTTTCGGAAAATAAACTATGATTCATAATTGTTTTTTATTTAAATCAGATGCAAATGTACAAAAATGAATTGTAAGCATCAAAAATTTGCTTATCTTTGTGGCGAATTGAATTAAACGAAAATTACATATAATGGCTTATTATCAAGGAAATAGCTATCGAAGAAATAGTTTTTACGACAATATTCCGCCGGTTACGCGGAATTTGTTAATTATCAATGTAGGGGTTTTTTTAGCATGCCTTTTAATCAAACCGTTGGAGTTTTATTTAGCCCTGTTCAATTATGATTCGGGGTATTTTAATATATATCAATTGGTTACCTACATGTTTGCCCATGCTTCTTTCGAACATATTTTTTTCAATATGTTTGCCTTATTCATGTTTGGCGGAGTACTTGAAAATTATTGGGGACAGAAACGTTTCCTTACTTATTACATGGTAACGGGTATCGGCGCCGGATTGATACAATTATTAGTGTTTTATTTACAAGGGATTACATATCCTGTTCCGACGGTTGGCGCATCGGGAGCGATTTTCGGATTGCTGCTTGCTTTTGGCATGCTTTTCCCAAATACCCCTCTGTTTCTGATGTTTGTGCCTATTCCGATTAAAGCAAAATATATGGTTATCGGTTACGGACTGATTGAATTTTTCTTTGGCGTAGCCAACAGAAGTAGTGATAATGTAGCTCATTTTGCTCATTTGGGTGGCATGTTATTCGGGATTCTCCTGATTCTGTACTGGAGAAAAAAGCGAAACATATTCAATTTCAGGTAAATATTAAGGAAAACAATGAAGGTCATTAAAAAGTTTTTTCAGATTATCATTCTGATTTTGAATGCTTTAGCATTGATAGCTTTGTTACTGGCCGCTTTTTCCGATTTTATTTCTCCGTTCAGGGAAATATTTTTTTCGTATTTAGGATTGTTTTTCCCCTTTATTTTTCTTCTGAATCTTGCCCTGTTTTTTGTTTGGTTAATTACAAAGCAATGGAAGTTAGCCGGTTTGAATTTCCTGGTTTTCCTCATTTGTATCGGTTCCATTCATACTTATTTTCCCATTCACCGTAAAACAAAAGATATTCCTTCGGATTGCATTAAAATACTGACATACAATGTTATGCGTTTTGGACAACCGAACAATCAATCGAAAAAAGAATCCCAAAATATTGTTCAATATATTTGCGACAATGACGCCGATATTGTTTGCATCCAGGAATACGGCGTTTCTAAAAATAACCGTAAGACATTGATGGAAAAAGATATAAATTCTGCTTTTAGTACATATCCCTATCATCATATCGAAAAATTAAAATTTCCCTATCCCAGTGAAATTTTCGGAGTAGCTATTTTTTCCAAATTTCCTATTTTATCGGTGAAAAAAGTGCCTTATGCAAGTGCCTACAATGGTTCGGTTATGTATGAATTGAATATCAAGGGGAAGAAAGTTACGCTCATCAATAATCATTTGGAATCTAATAAATTGTCACAAGAAGAAAGAAATAACTATTACCAGATGACTCAAGATATAGATTCCCGTTCGCTGGAGAATTTCACCAAAATGATGAGTAAACGATTGACTCCGGCTTTTCGAAGCAGAGCGCTTCAAGCTCAAATTATTTCCAAGTTGATAAAAGAGAATAAAAATCCGTATATCATTGTTTGTGGGGATTTTAACGATACTCCGATTTCTTATGCGCACCATAAAATCAAGGGAGATCTCTGCGATGCTTTTGTAGATAGCGGGTGCGGCTTGGGGATTACTTACAACCGATATCGTTTTTTATTCCGCATCGACTACATTTTGCATAGCAGCAATATCAAATCGTATAATTGCTCTGTGGGGAAACTCCGGACTTCCGATCATTTTCCGGTTTGGTGTTATTTGCAGCTGAAATAAAAGCTTGCCATAACCCGAAAAAATCGGAATACATATACAGTTTTTTCCCAGACACAATCAAAATTCCAGCAAACCGGTGACAGTCCCAGCAATTTTTCCTTCCGCCAGGATCGTTTCAATCGCATCTCTTTCCTGCAACTCTTTGACCGACTTGACGGCTTTCCCATTTTTCAATGTAATCGAATAACCTTTGTTCAAAATGTATTTCGGCGACGACAATCTGAAAAAGGATTCTTTTTCTTTCAATTGCGAATGTCGCCCGGCCAACATTTGGCGAATAAAATTTCGCATTTGCAACCGGTAAATTTCCAGTTTCGATCTTCTATTCTCAATCAAAGCATTGGCTAACAAAGGTAAACGGGAGGTCAATGTGCGTAAATTTACGGTAGCCGCTTTCAGGAAAGCTTGTGCGGATCCGGTTATTTCAGACTGACAGTCAAATAATCCGGCAGCCGTTTCTTCCACACGGGCAATCAGGAAATCGGCAACGGCGGTAGGCGTTTTAGCCCTGTGGTTGGCAACAAAATCCAAAACCGTATCGTCCCGCTCATGTCCGATTCCGGTAATGACCGGCAAAGGAAATTGCGCACAATTGGTCGCCAACAAATAGGAATCGAACCAGGCCAAATCGGAAGTAGCTCCGCCTCCGCGTATGATAACAACAACGTCAAACAATTCCTTGTATTCGAATATTTTATCTAAAGCCGAAATAATGGATGTTTCGGTTTGTTCTCCCTGCATCAGCGCCGGAAAAAGTCGCGGATAGAAAACATATCCGAAACGGTTGCCGGTCAGGTGATTCAGAAAATCTTCATAGCCGGCGGCTGTTGAAGAAGAAATGACTGCTATTCGTTGAGGTAACAGCGGGATTTCCAATTCTTTGTTCAGCGTCAAAACACCCTCTTCTTCCAAGCGGCGAAGGATTTTTTGCCGTTCGGATTGCAAATCACCTAAAGTGTAGCTCGGATCAATATCATAAACCGTTAATCCGTAACCATAAACCGGATGAACATCGACCGAAACCTTGACTAATACTTTCAAGCCGGAATCAAACCGGCGACCGGTACTCCGTTCAAAATAAGGGTGCAGCGTTTCAAAAATATTCGACCAAATGTAACCTTTGGCTTTGGCAATGATTACATTTGTTTGCTGATTTTTTTCTATAAATTCCAGGAAGCAACGGCGGTTATTCACGCGTACATCGGAAGTTTCGGCGACCACCCAATAGGTTTCCGGAAAAGCGTTTTTCACTTCCGAAGCAAGGTGATTATTCAGTTGGGAAAGAGTAAGAAAATCCATCTGTTTACATTTTTATAAATTTCCGGACGCATGCCGGTCTGTCGCCTGTTTGCAGATGAGCTATATAAACTCCTTTCGGCAAAGAAGATATGTCAATAGACGAGGATAGCTTGGAAACAGACAACAACTTCATTCCAACGCTGGAATAAATATTCAAAACGGATTTCGAATTATCCTGCAAATGGCTGAAATTCAAGTATAGGCGATTTTCACGGGAATCGACGAAAAAGAAAAATGTATTTTCCGTTTCGACAGGTTTTAAACCGGTCTTGCTTTGGACATAAGCTTTGTAAACATCGGCAATGCCGTATCCCATCAACGAATCCGGACGGGAAAAAGCATTTGCGGTTTCCCTGAGTAATTCGATCATTTCAAAAGTGGTGAGCGCAGGCAAGGCTTGCCAAAGGCAGGCGCTCAATCCTGCTAAAACCGGTGTGGCATAAGAAGTTCCGTTGCCAGAGAGGATTTGTCCGTTGCTTCCGATTATCGCATTACTTGTACCCATTGCCATTAAATCGGGTTTCACTCGTCTGTCGGCGGTATATCCTGCGGACGAAAAATAGGAACATACCGAATCGCGGTTGATAGCTCCAATCGCAAGCATATTCTCTGCATCGGCGGGAAACATGATTTTTATCCAGGGATCATCTCTTTCATTTCCTGCGGAATTAAACAGGAGTATTCCGCGGGATGCCGCCAAACCGGCTGCAATGCTTATCGGAACTGATTTCCCGTCTAACTGATTGTGTGTATGATTCATAGAAGTATCGTCAAAATTAGCGTAACCCAAGGAAGAAGTTGCAATATCCGCTCCGATGCTGTCGGCATATTCCAAAGCGGCAATCCAATAATCTTCTTCAACGGGATATTCCTCACTGTCGATTTCGGTTCTCAATAAGTAATAATCCGCTTCGGGAGCCGTCCCGACCATCTCTCCCTGCTTATCGGAAAGCATACAGGAAAGTACTTTTGTTCCATGATCAATTCCTTCCCGCAAAAAATCGTTTATTTCGTGATTGAAATTCTTTACATCTTTAATTCTCTGAGAATCAAAAAAATCAATGAGATCGGCATTAACGAATCCTCCGTCGATAACGGCAATGGTCATTCCTTGTCCCCGGAAACCGGCGTCGTGCAGTAAATGTCCGTTATTCAGACTGATTTGAGTATACCCTGCGCCATAGCTGTTATTGCTCCCTGTCATTCCCGCGAAGGCTGGAATACCAAGCGGCTGATTATCAGATGATTCCAGATCACGCGTGAATGATGGAGAAATGGAACCTTTCCAAACACAATATAAAGTATCTACAAAAGACAGGTTTTTCAATTGAGGAATAAGCGATAAATCCGGAATATGCACTACCACGGTTTTTGCCCACTTGCTGAAAGTGCGGATTTCCGCTCCTGTATTTGCAATAGCTTGAAAATAAGACGGGTCTATCGGTAAGTCAACACTATCCGTTACGAAACCTTGCTTCGTTCGCCGTTGGATGGATTTGTCGGAAAGGAACATTTCGGGTTGTTCGATGGAAAAAGGCGGATTTCCTTTGTCTTTCAGTATCAGACGATACATGAAAGTTTCCTGGGAATAACCTGAAAATGAAGCGTAGAAAAGCAAAAAAATGAATATCGTTTGTTTCATCATTGAAAATTATAACGGCAAATATACGCATAACTTCCCGATTAATTACGTATATTTGCAAAACAATATAAATATTCCGACTTAAAATCATGAAAGAAAAGATAATCAAAGAAAAACAACGGGCGCCGAGAAACCAAACCTTGCAAGTGTCAGAAGCCGAGATGCATAAATTGCAAAAAAAAATATTAACCGTAGCCGCTCCGCTTGACGAGGACGGTCTTACCAACACGACTATTCAGGGGAATTTATTTGAAATTGTCGACTATCTTCCTTCGGAAATTGTCGATTTGATGATTATTGATCCACCTTACAACCTCAGCCGGAATTTCGCGGGAATGAAGTTTAAGCAAATGAAAGACGACGATTATTCGAATTACCTTGAATCTTGGTTTCCGAAACTCATCCGGTTGCTGAAACCGGATGCTTCACTTTATCTTTGCGGAGACTGGAGAAGCGCTTCCGTCCTTTATACGATTATGAATAAGCACCTTACCGTCATGAATCGGATTACATGGCAGCGGGAAAAAGGCCGCGGAGCGGCGGGTAACTGGAAAAACAGTATGGAAGACATTTGGTTTGCCGTTCGCGATCCGAAAAGTTATTATTTCAATGTAGAAGCGGTTAAAATACGCAGGAAAGTGTTGGCTCCTTACAAGCAGGACGGACAACCGAAAGATTGGCAGGATACGGAAGAAGGCAAATTCCGGATGACTCACCCTTCCAATTTCTGGGACGACATAACGGTGCCATACTGGTCGATGCCTGAAAATACAGACCATCCCACGCAAAAGCCCGAAAAGCTCATTGCTAAACTGATTCTCGCTTCTTGTCCCGAAAACGGAATGGTATTTGATCCTTTTCTCGGTTCGGGAACAACTTCAGTGGTTGCCAAAAAACTGGGACGAAATTATTGCGGTGTCGAAATCAATCCGGAATATGCTTGCTGGGCGGAAAAACGTCTGGAAAAAGCCGAAACGGATAAGACCATACAAGGTTTCTACGAAGGCATCTTTTGGGAAAGAAACAGTAAAATCGCTAAACAAATATGATATGATCCTGAATGAAAGAGAAATGCGCCACGCGCAAACAATAACGGCAGTCAAACAAATGATGACCGCCGCCCGGACGGCTCCCAAAGGAAAAGGGATTGATATCCTCGAAATTATTGCCGTCGAAGGAAAAGATATTGAAACATTATCGGCTAAAACCAAGGAGTTAGGCGAAAAAAACGGCATGAATTTCTTTTTACGCGATGCCGAAAATATCCTTTCTGCCGAAGCCGTCGTACTGATAGGAACCCGGCGGTCGGCACAAAATTTGAATTGCGCTTATTGCGGGTATCCGACCTGTGCGGAAAAACCCCAAACAGTCCCTTGCGCAATCAATTCCGTCGATGTCGGAATCGCCATCGGCTCGGCTTGCGCTACGGCTGCCGATTTCCGTTTGGATACCAGAGTTATGTTTTCGGTAGGTTATTCCGCTCAAGCTTTGAATTGGCCGGAAAGTTGCCATACGGTTTTTGCCATTCCGGTTTCGGCCTCGTCCAAGAATCCTTTTTTTGACAGGGTAGCGAAGTAAAGCGGGTTGCACGGTGCACTTATTCGAGAATTTACAATTGATTTGAAAAAAAAATGTAACGAAACTTGAAATATTAAAAATTTTTACTTACTTTTGCAGCGGTTTACTATAAATATGAACTAAATCTACTGGGATTTAGGAGCTTTTTTTTTATCTACCCACTTATAAATTTGCTTGAAAAATAACTATCTGACATTATCATTATATCATTTTCCCATTACGGATTATTTTCGTAACGAGATTTTTTTGACTTTTTTTAAGCCAATTAACTTGTTTTTCTCGCATATTTTATTAACACACACACACACACACACACACACACACACACACACA
>JAISXN010000013.1 GCA_031270525.1 Candidatus Symbiothrix sp.
TTTTTTCTTAAAAACACTTGTTTATTTACTTTATTCGCGTATCTTTGCACTCACATTTGAGTTCTTTATGACAGTTTTATGCTATTTTCTCGATTCACTCGTTTTTTGTATTATAAGCCTGCAATAATCCTCAATTGAATTAATTATTTAATTTTTATACTTATTTTTTTTATTTTAAAATGAACATTTTTATTGCAGGTTTGAGTTTCAAGGTAAACGATTCCGATTTGGCAAATCTTTTTGAAGAGTATGGAACAGTTACTTCCGCTAAAGTTATCACCGACCGCCAATCCGGCCGATCCAAAGGTTACGGGTTTGTGGAAATTGACGATGAAGCAGCGACAAAAGCAATCGCAGAATTAAACGGCGCGGAATACGATGGTCGTACTATTTCGGTTTCAGAAGCAAAACCTCGGGAAGAACGTCCCAGAAGGGATTTTTCCGGAAATCGCGGAGGCGGAGGCTATTCAAGAAATAGATATTGATTAGTCTTTTTGTAAATAATAACCCCGGTGAATACTTTCACTGGGGTTTTTTATGGGAACTAATATTCATCTTCATTAAAGAAAAAATCCTCTTTAGTCGGATAATCCGACCAAATATCTTCGATAGATTCATAAATCTCCCCTTCATCTTCCATATCCTGAAGATTTTCAATGACCTCTTGGGGAGCGCCCGATCGAAGCGCATAATCAATTAATTCATCCTTACTTGCAGGCCATGGTGCATCTTCTAATTTTGAAGCTAATTCTAAAGTCCAATACATATAAAATAACAATAAGTTTATACAAATACGTAATAAACGTAAATTTTCCGCAAAAGTAGAAATATTTCTTTTATTTGCAAGGGTTTTCCCAAATAATTTCTTTAATATTTTGTAAAAAACTTTGTTTTCGGGACAATAGAAAAAAATAATCGGATAAACGGTTTACATATTGCAAAGTATTTGTATCTATTTTATCAATTTCGGGGATTTTGAAAATGTTTCTTTCCGCCCTGCGGCAAACGGTACGGCAGACGTGCGCCAAAGCGTTGCTTTTACAGCCTCCGGGCAATATGAAATGCTTCAACGAAGGTAACATCGCATCCATTTCGTCCATTTCCGATTCAATTTCCTTTATGTTTTCTTCGGAAACAGGACAAGCCATCGTGCCGGCCTCCGAAGCCAGGTAACCACCCAAAGTAAATAAGTTATATTGAATCTGCCGGAGGAACAGGCGGTCATGCTCGTTGCCGGTTTCTTCCGACAGGCAGGCGATAAAAGCATTCAATTCGTCGATAGTTCCGTATGCTTCAATACGCGGACTCGCTTTTGAAACTCTTTTTCCGCCAACCAAAGAGGTGAAGCCGCCGTCGCCTTTTTTCGTATAGATTTTGCTTCTTGCCATAATCGAAATAGTTTTTATAGTGTTGTTTGTGTAATTTTTTATCAAAGAAAACAATACCCAGTGCGAACAAGTCAATAGCGACTCTTGTTTCGGAATGGTTTTTTATCTTTTCCCACAAGGCCTTCATCGCTTTGTTTTTGGAAATTCCATCAATAATCAGTATAGATTTTTCTCCGATAAAATGTTTGGAAAGTTCGATAGATTCAAGTGTTTTTTCCGGATTTCCCGATTGATTGACGAAAATCAGGTCAAACGACGGTATGAAAGCTTTCAGTTTCTCTAAATTTTCGGCATAATCGCCTTCCATAAAGCGAAGATTTTTCAATCTTTGTTGTTCGGCGAAAACTTTTACCGCTTCCAACAAACCGGAATTTTCCTCCAAAGCGTAGCACGTACAATCTTTCCGGGAAGCCATTGATAAATACAAGCTCAAAACACCGGTACAAGCCCTTATTTGCAAGACATTACGACATTTGAAAAAGTGTACGATGCGAAACAGCAAAGCGCCGTAATTTTTGTGCTGAGTTTCTTTACGGAGTGAAAGTCCTTTGCGGAATTGCTCAATTTCATCAAAAACATAGTAAGGCGTTTTTTCCTCTATCACTTTGGTAATCAGATTGTAAATAAAAGGGGAATGAACTCCGAAACCCTTCCTGTACCGAAGTTTCCTGTATAGTTTAATTTGAGCGGCAAATTTCATTCCTTAAATCCTTAAATCTTTAACCCCCCAAACTATCCATAAACAACTTCAACATTTGGGCATTCTGCTCTTCAATTGTGAGGTCGGAATTGTCGATAACCACAGCATCGCCGGCTTTGCGTAAAGGCCCATCTTTCCGTGTAGTATCAATAAGGTCGCGTTTCGCCAGATTTTGCAGGACTTCTTCAAACGAAACGCTCTCCCCTTTGGCAGCCAATTCCGTCAAGCGGCGTTGCGCCCGGACTTCCGGTTGCGCAGTAACGAAAATTTTCAATTCGGCGTTCGGGAAAACAATCGTTCCGATATCCCTTCCGTCCATCACAATGCCTTTGTCCTTACCCATTTCCTGTTGTTGTTTCACCAAAGCTTCACGTACAAAACCAATGGCAGCAACCGGACTAACCTTATCGGCCACTTCCATGTTGCGGATTTCTTTTTCGACATTTTCTCCGTTCAGGTAAGTATCCGATTTACCGGATATTTCATTATAATAAAAGTTAATCCGGATTTGGTCAATTTGTTTTTTCAGCGCAGCTTCGTTCGGAGAATCACCTTCAAACAAATTGTTCCGGAGACAATACAGAGTCATGGCACGATACATCGCTCCGCTATCTATATAATTGTATTTCACCATTTTGGCTAAATATTTAGCCATCGTGCTTTTCCCGCACGCAGAATATCCGTCGATAGCGATAATAATTTTTTTCATAATTTCATTTCAGCCAATGAAGTAGATATACTGAGCATAAACGAAGTTGCTCCCGGATGATATTTTGCAATAGAACAACCTAAACTAAAGGCTTTTACCTTCAATCCGGCGCCAATGGAAAACGCTCCCCATTTATTGCCGCCGTCATTGATAGCCATATCGGATCCGCGTTTGACATTGTACCCCACGGCAATCCAGAAATTTTCCACAGGAAGAAATTCAACCCCAAAAATAAAATGCTTGAACAAAGTCTTTGTAAAAGAATCTCCTTTTTCCTGATGCAAATCATAAAGTTTCCACCGGTTCAAATGCACGGCCGTAATCGAATAACGAATCGGGGCGTGACCTAACTTCTGACTGAAACCTAACTGGATATCCCAAGGCAAATTAGATAAATCTTCTTCATAAGCCTTGACTTGCCGTCCTAAATTTTTACCGACCAAACCAATGGAAAAATCCTTATCACTGTTGTAATAACTGATTCCCAAATCAACTCCCAAGCCGATAGCCGTATTGTGCCAATAATTGGAATATACGAATTTAGCCGCAACCCCACCTCTGATTGTTTCCGTTAAATCGCCGGAAAAGAAAATATTGCCGCAAATATCGCTGGCATTCAAATCGCCCAGAATATCGTTGTCTACCGTCGTTTCCAACATTTTTCCGTAATTGGAATAATTGACACCAATCCCCCAGGCGCTTCTTTCCCCAAAGGCTTTGGCAAAAGTAGCGCTTCCCAATTTAACATCACCCACATATGATAAATAGTTCACATTTAACGTCTTATCCATTTCGTGGCCTAAAAAACCGGGATTTTGGTAAATCAACGAAAGGTCATTCTCAACGATAGAAATATTGGTACCACCCAAAGCCGCCGCACGCGCCGAACCCGGTAAAAGCAACCAGGTAAAAGCCGAATTTCCTTCCTGGCCGTAAACCCAAAAGTTACTTAAAATCAGAAGATATAGAATAAATATTTTTCGCATTGTGTTAAAAACTTCTCACAAAAATAAGATTTTTACTGTAATACAAACGTATAAAACGAGAAAAAAGTATCTTTGCACCCATAATTAAAGGCATGGAAGCAAAAAAAACACCGGAAGCCGATTTGGAAAATAAACGAACCATCTTTTTTCTGATGGGATTTGCAGTAGTCTTATCCGCCTTTTACGTGCTGATGGAGTGGAGAAGCAGTTCCATGGATTACAATTATTATCCGGAATTGTTGGCGCCCGCTTTTATTGAAAAAGAATACGGCGCGGATATTGAAGACAGGCAAACCGCCCCTGCGATTGAACCTGAAAAAGAGGAACAA
>JAISXN010000032.1 GCA_031270525.1 Candidatus Symbiothrix sp.
AAACCTCCACCGGATTCTGGGGCGAAGCCGAAATGATGGAAACCATTCTCGACGCCTACGAAACCACCGGCAAACAGGAATACAAAACCATGTTTGAAGAAGTGTATGAACATTTTGTCAGCTATCCTGCCGGCTGGGGACAATCCGGAAACGGGCAAGAATGGCAATGGAACGAATATAACGACGATATTGCCTGGGCGGTTTTGGCAAGCGTCAGGGCCTGCCTGATGTTTGGGCAACACCCCAATTCCAATATCAACTACTTGACGATTGCCAAAAACAATTACGACCGGATGTACAGCCGCGCCCTGCTGCCGGGGGGAACATTGCGCTGGAAAGAAACACCCGCAGGCAACAGGGGCAGCAATTCCTGCATCAACGGGCCGGCGGAGGTAGCGGCTTGCTATTTGGGCGTCGCCACCGGCGACGAATCCTATTTTGAAAAGGCAAAAGACCTGTATGCCAAACAACGGCAATACCTTTACGAACCGGCGACCGGAAAAGTATTCGACTCCGGCTCGTGGAACGAGGCATATACTACTTTTACAGTCGGCAACGGCTGGGTTTCTACCTACAACCAGGGGACTTTCCTCGGTGCAGCCCTGATGCTTTACAACCATTACGGTACGGAGCAATACAAAAACGACGCACACAAAATCGTGGAATGGACGCGGAAAGATTTGTGCAATGCTCGCGGCGTTGTTCGCGTGTGCGGCAGCGGCGACGATTTGCAGGGTTTTAAGGGAATTTTGATGCGTTACCTGCGTCGTTACGTTGTGGATTTGGCCGTTCCCGAAAAAGTGGAATGGTTGCAGCGAAACGCCCTGCACGCCTACAATAACCGCAATTCCAAAGGAATTATCTGGACGGCATGGTGGGAAAAATCCGCCGAGAACTTTGTGTTTTCCGATGGCTACAACTTTGCGAATGCACCGTTTGGCTGTTCCACCGCCGTTTCGGCCGCTTTTAACGCTCCGCTGTCAGCCGCTTTGATTATCAAAAATGCCTTTGAAACCATCGAAGCCGAAAATTTCGATTACCTGAAAGGCGTTTTTGTAGAACGAACCGACGATACCACAGCCGTTGTTTCCATTCCCGCCAACAATTATTATACGGCATACAGCAATGTCGATTTCGGCGATGAAGAAGCAACCGGCATGGAATTTCTCGTCCTGGCAGGCAGGCAGGCGGGAAGAACAATCGAAATCCGCTTGGACAGTATTTCGGGAACGCTGCTCGGCACGCTTACAATTCCGAACGCGGTGAGCGGTTGGGTAACAGCCGATTGTTCCATTGCAAGCGTCGGCGGGCGGCGCAATATTTACTTAGTCTATCGGGGGAGCGGATTCAAAATCGACAATTTCCGTTTCACAAAAGCTGCAACCGGAATAGAGAATGTTTCCGTTCCGTTTCAAATCGAATTGTATCCCAATCCGGCAACCGGCCGGTTGTTCGTAGAATCCCCTCTCGACGGGCAACTGACCGTTTATGACGCTTGCGGGAAACAAATCCTGAGGTCCGGTATTTTGGCCGGAACAACCGAATTAAATATAAGCGATTATATACCGGGGATTTATTTTGCCGGGATAAATACAACTGCCGGAAAATTCACAGGTAAATTTTTAAAGGAATAAGGGATTGCCCCCAATTTTCGAAAAAATATTGCCATTATTGCCCCCAATTTTCGAAAAATTGTTGCTGTTATTGCCCCCAATTTTTGAAAAACTCATATCTTTGTCGCTCTGATAAAATGGAAAAATATTATGGAATACATTGAGAGAAAAATAGATAAATCGCTTATGAAGAGCAAAAATTCCAAAGAGCAAATCACCATCCGCAGTTCCGCTGCCGAATATTTGACTTTTGTGGCGGCTACGGGCGACAACCCGCAAAGCATTGAAATGCGTTATGAAGATGAAAATATTTGGTTGACACAGAAATTGTTGTCGGCGCTGTATGATGTTGAAGTACATACGATCAATTATCATATCAAAAAAATATTTGAAGACAGGGAATTAGAGCCGATGGCAACTATTCGAAATTTTCGAATAGTTCAAACCGAAGGTAACAGGCAAGTTGAGCGTGAATTGGAACACTATAATTTACAGACAATTATCGCTGTTGGGTTTAAGGTAAATAACGACCGCGCCGTACAGTTTCGCAAGTGGGCAAATGCGATTGTTAAAGATTACACCATTCAAGGTTGGGTAATGGACACGGAACGACTGAAAAATGGAGGTACAATCCTTTCGGAGCAGTATTTTGAGCGGCAATTGGAAAAAATTCGGGAAATTCGTGTCTCGGAACGAAAATTTTATCAGAAAATTACCGATTTGTACGCTACGGCTTTGGATTATGACACAACGGCAAAAACCACGCGAACACTTTTTGCAACCGTTCAAAACAAAATGCACTATGCTGTTCATGGGCATACGGCTGCCGAATTGATTGTTGAACGCGCAAGTCACAAGGAACCGTTTATGGGTTTGACTTCGTGGGAAAATTTTCCTGATGGAAAAATTCAAAAATACGATGTTTCCATTGCCAAAAATTATTTGCAACTGGACGAATTAGACAATTTGGAGCGCATTGTTACGATGTATCTTGATTATGCAGAGTACCAAAATCGCCGTCATATTCCGATGACCATGGAAGATTGGAAAAAACGCCTTGACGCTTTTTTGCAATTCAATGAAGAAGAAATTCTTAACGATGCGGGTCGTGTAACTCATGAAATTGCCAAATCGTTTGCCGAAAGTGAATTTGAGAAATATCGCATTGTTCAAGACCGCCTGTTTGAAAGCGATTTCGACCGTTTTGTGAAATTAGAAAACACGATAAAAGAAATTGAAAAGAAATAAATATAAACGGATGAAATTAATATCCCTTCTTACATTTATACTTTACGCGGTATGGATTTGTGCATAAGCGCACGGTGCACGGTTTCACGGTACACGGTGCACGATAATGGGACACAGCGACTGTTTTTTGTCGTGTACCGTGAACCGTGCACCGTGTACCCAATGCGCAAAACCATACCGTGCACAGTATAAAAACAGTTTTATTTAAATATATTTTTACCAATGAAAAGAATAATTATTGCTTTGATAATTAATCTGTTATGTATTTCTGTAAATGCACAACAACCCCCGGCCACACTTCTCGGAAACTGGATTGAAACCCAATCGAACGAATGGCAATACGGCTTTTTTGAAAAATTTGCCGTTTTCAATTGCGCTTTCTGGGAATACGCCTCTGTTCAACAGAAAGGAAAAACTACGAAAATCGTTTTACAAAAAGACGGTCAAACCGTCAGCCTGAGCGTCGATCAAAAGAACGACAGCGTTTTAGTAATCAAAAACGGGAAATCCCCCCGACAGGACTTCGTATTGATGCGCAAACGTTACCCGGATTACAAAACACCCGACAATACGCCGTTTCCTGCACCCACATTCCGTCCGGATTCGGCAACGATTATCGGTTATTACCGGAATTTCGATAAATTTTCGGAATTGCCGCCCAATGCACCCGCTTGGGTTAAGGATCGCTATTTCAATACTGTTTTTAAAATGGCTGTTTCCGATTTTATCTCAGGAGAGCAACAGGATTATCAAACAACGATTGACTCTTTGGGGCGTTTTTCGCTCACTTTCCCTGTTGTCAATTCGCAGGAAACTTATGCTGATTGGGGACGGCTGACGCGGCAACTGGTTTTTTCGCCCGGTGATACCCTGTTTGTTTTTGTGGATATTACCGATTTGATACCTTTGGGCAATATGGATTCCCGGAACGATTTTTACCTGCGCGATAAACAGATTCTTTTTATGGGCGACAATGCTCGCCTGAACAATGAATTAATGCAGTACAAATCTACTCCCGGAAGCTTTGACCCTTCCGAAACAGTCAAAAAAGGCATTGTAGATATGGATTTTCTGAAAGCTTGTACAGGGGATTACGAAAATCGGAAGAATAATTTGGAAAACTACATTTCGACACATCCCCATGTTTCCGGAAAATTCAGGTTTTACAAAAGAAACTGGGAGATTTATCAACTGGCATTTAATTTGTTACAATATAAGTTCTACTTGCCGGCGTCGTATATGCGTCGTTTTTCCGATGAATATATGGATTATGTAGAAAAAAACATTCCCAAATTTAATCCCGGGGTCTATACGCTGGTGCGTGAATATGAAAGTTTTATTCGCGATTATATCGACTATTATTCCGGAAATAAAACCGTTAATTATAATATTGGCATGTTTTTGGAAGAAACAGGATTGAATACACCTGAAAACATTCGGTTGGCTGATGAAAATGTCAGTCAGTTAGCATCAAATCCTTTGATCGTGGAAGCGCAGGAGGCTTATGCCCGCCGGACTTTTATGGATATGGATTATCACAAGGCGGATTCGTTGCTGCAAGAGCCGGTTTTGAAAGAATTATGGACAACGCATTTGTATCTGGAAGATTTTGAACAAAAACGTATGCCCTGGCAAGACAAGGATATACAAGTGATGAAAACGCGCATAAGCAATCCGTTTTTGTTGGATAAACTCTTGACGGTTAACAATTATTATGCCGAACTCGACAGCCGGGAAATAGAATACGGCGAAAGCCTGAAAAATACAGCTTATTTAGTTAATGAACCGAATGCCGATACGATTTTTAGCAAACTGATCGATCCGTACAAAGGGAAAGTAATCTTCGCCGATTTTTGGGGAACCTGGTGTGGACCCTGCATTAAAAATATCAAAACTTATTCGCATCTCTTTGAAGAAAAATTCAAAGGCAAGGATGTTATTTTCATGTATCTGGCACATCGTTCTCCCGAATATGCATGGAAAAATTTCATCAAGCAGCAGCAACTTACAGGCGAACAAATTGTGCACTATCGTCTGCCTGAACAACAGCAAACTTTGCTCGAACAGAAATTGAATGTGCGCAATTTCCCAACTTACTTTATTATTGACCGTGCAGGGAACGTTACCGATTACAAAGTACGTTTACATTATCCTGTGGATTTTGAAAATACGGTAAAAGAATTGGAAAGGGTGTTGGATATTGAAGAATAGGGTGGTCTCTTAAGAAAATCGAAAACACAACATAAAAATTAAAACAAATGAAAAACAAAAAAATCCCCGTGTTATTAGCAACAATCCTTTGTTGTTATTCCTCGTTCATTTCCACGGCAAATGCCGACAATTACATAAAAAACAAATCCCCGCTTGCCGAAACGCCATATATAGCCTTGCCCATTGGCTCCGTACGCGCCGAAGGCTGGCTGCTCAAACAGTTGCAACTCCAAAAGGACGGCCTGACCGGTCACGCCGAAGAACTGTACAGCAACGACAACGACCTTGGCGCCGGTTGCGACTGGCTCGGCGGAACAGGCGACAGTTGGGAACGAGCGCCATACTACGTCAAAGGTCTGGTCGCACTCGCTTATGTGCTTGACGATGAAGAGTTGAAAACCAAAGCGCAGAAATGGATTGACTGGTCACTCGACAATCAGCGCAGAACCGGCTATTTCGGCCCTGCCAACAACAACGACTGGTGGGCGCGTATGCCCATGCTTTACGCCATTCGCGATTACTACGACGCAACCGGCGACGCCCGCGTAATCCCCTTCTTTACCAACTATTTCCAATACCAAAATACAAATATCGAAGCCCAGCCGCTCAGCAGTTGGGGAAAGTCCAGGGCCGGCGACAATATCGAAATCGTTTTCTGGCTCTACAACCGCACGGGTGACGCTTTTTTGCTCGAACTTGCAGATAAACTGAAAAACCAAGCCTATCCTTGGACGGATATTTATACCCATAATTTGTTCAATCAATTCGCAACGGATTTCCAACCCAAACACAACGTAAATATCCCGCAAGCCATGAAAATGCCCGCGATTTACTATCAGAAGTCGCAGTCGGAAGCCGACCGCGACGCTTATTTCCACGGACGGGAACATTTGTTGTGCGATCACGGCCAACCTCACGGGATGCAATCGGGAAACGAGATGCTTGCCGGCAAATCGTCCCTGACCGGACTGGAATTGTGTTCGGCAGTGGAACAAATGCAATCGAGCGAAACCGTACAGATGATTCTCGGTGATGCAAGCATTGGCGACCAGTTGGAAAAAGTGGCTTTCAACGCACTGCCCGGCGCATTGACCAACGACGTCAAGGGTTTGCAGTATTACCAGCAAGCCAATCAGGTCATCAGCAAGCACGGCTATTATGCTTTCGCGCAAGCCTACGACAACGGAAACATGCCCGGCCCGTATTCCGGCTATGCCTGTTGCCGTTTCGATTTCCACATGGGATGGCCTTATTTCGTAAAAACGATGTGGGCGGCTACCGCCGACAAGGGTTTGGCGGCTATGGCTTACGGTCCCTGTTCGGTTACGGCTTTGGTGGAAGACAGCGTAACGCTTGGTATCCACGAAGCTACAAACTATCCGTTCGACGAACAGTTGACGTTTACAATAAACCTTTCAAAAACGGCTCGTTTCCCCCTGAAATTCAGGATTCCGGCCTGGTGCAAATCGCCTCGGGTTAAAGTCAACGGCGCGGCGCAAAGCGGGGTTGAAGCCGGCGCTTTTTATACCATCGACCGGACGTGGAACAATAACGATGTGGTAAGTCTGGATTTGCCTATGCCTGTTCAAATCAATGAAGAAGTAAACAACTCCGTAAGCGTTCAGCGCGGCCCTTTGGTTTACTCCCTGAAAATCGAGGAGGAGTGGTCTGTCTATAACAATCACGATTACGGCAACGGTTTCCGGGAATATGAAGTATTTCCCGCTTCGACGTGGAACTATGCGCTGCTTATCGACCGGAATAATCCCGAATCGTCAGTTTTTGTAAATTCCTCCATACCACACGGGATAATGCCCGAAAATCCGTTTGCGGAACCGCCGGTAACGCTCTCTGTTTCGGCGCGCAAACTTCCCTCGTGGACTTATTCCCACAACAACCTGATTGCAACCGATCCGCCTTCCGGCCCCGTTGAGACTTCGGAACCTGCGGAACAAATTACGCTTGTTCCCTACGGTTCGGAAACCCTTCGCGCTACCTGCCTGCCTTATATTGATACAAAAGAATCCGTTGCGTCTTCTTTTACGGAAGATTTTTCCGATGGTCAGGAGGCTTGGGTTCAATATGGAGGAAGTTTTTATGTGAAAGACGGAGCGTACGTAGCCGGTAATTTGGAAGCAAGTCATCCCTGTTCCAAATCGGTATATACGGCCGCCTCTTTTTCCGATTTTACCTGTGA
>JAISXN010000108.1 GCA_031270525.1 Candidatus Symbiothrix sp.
GAAGACGCGTTCAATTGCAAACGAGGGTCGTCTTTGATTACTTTTCGTCCTTCGAGGCGTACTTTTTTATATCCGACAAATTGTCTGATACTGTCGATTGTTTCCCTGCTTACGGAATCCGTTCTGCTATAACCGAATCCCCACAGGTTAATAAAAGGAGCGCAAGTAATATCATAAATTCCTCCCGAAATTTCGGAAACTTCCATCGCTTTGTTGAAGACGGCGATAAACCAATCGTCCACCTCAACCGGTTGATTATTATTGACTTTGTAGATAATGGACTTTTTGTTGAAAGGATTGAGCGACAAATCGAACCGGTTCAGGCAATCCCTGATTTCATCGTCCAGCGCGCGATTGTATTTGTATTTGATGTGAAAACCGGTTTTGAAAATTTCGCCGGAGCTTTCGTAGTAGGTTTGTTCTTTCTTGCAGGAAGAAAGAAGCAAAATGAAACACAATATGATTACCCCCCTACCCTTCATTATTCCCATTCAATCGTCGAAGGCGGCTTGGAACTGATATCATAAACGACGCGGTTTACGCCGCGCACTTTGTTGATTATTTCGTTCGATATTTTGGCCAGAAATTCGTATGGTAGCGGCGCCCAATCGGCTGTCATGGCGTCTGTCGAGGTAACGGCGCGAAGCGCTACTGCGTTCTCGTAAGTGCGCTCGTCACCCATCACACCGACGGAATTGACCGGCAACAAAATAACTCCGGCTTGCCAGACTTTGTCGTACAAGTCCCATTCCCGCAGGCCGGAAATGAAAATATCGTCCGCATCCTGAAGCATCCTGACTTTTTCGGGCGTAATATCCCCCAATATCCTGACGCCTAATCCCGGACCCGGAAATGGATGCCGCTTAATCAAATGCTCTTCCATTCCCAATTCGCGGCCTACTTTCCGGACTTCATCCTTGAATAACAAACGGAGAGGTTCGACTAATTTCAAATTCATTTTTTCAGGGAGGCCGCCGACGTTGTGATGCGATTTGATGACTGTTCCGGTAATTGATAAAGATTCGATAACATCAGGATAGATAGTGCCTTGCGCCAGCCATTTGACGTCTTTGAGTTTTCGGGCTTCCTGTTCGAAGATATCAATGAAGCCTTTGCCGATGATTTTCCGTTTGCGTTCGGGTTCTTTTACTCCGGCCAGTTTTTCGTAGAAATACGCTTTTGCGTCTATTCCCAAAACGTTTAATCCCAGATGCTTGTAGTCATCGATGACTTTCCCGAATTCGTTTTTCCGCAAAAGGCCATTGTCCACGAAAACGCAAGTCAGGTTTTTCCCAATAGCTTTGTTCAAGAGAACAGCGCTTACCGATGAATCCACACCTCCCGAAAGCGCCAGAATCACTTTATCGTCGCCGAGTTGTTTTTTCAGTTTGTCAATAGTCGTTTCAATGAAAGATGCCGGAGTCCAATCTTTTTTAGCGCTGCATATATTCAAAAAATTATCCAAAACGGTCATTCCGATTTCGGTATGGTAAACTTCGGGATGAAATTGCACGCCCCAAGTTTTCTCACCCTCAATACGGTAAGCTGCGACTTCCACGTCTTTCGTGTTGGCGACGACGGCAAAATTTTCCGGCAGAACGGTTATCGTATCTCCGTGCGACATCCAGACCTGGACATTTTCGTCCAGGTTTTTCATCAACGAATCGTTCCGGTCGACGGGCGTGAGGCGGGCGCGTCCGTATTCGCGGGAATTTCCTTTCTCCACTTTCCCTCCGGAAGAATAAGCCAGATACTGTGCGCCGTAGCAGATACCCAACACCGGATATTTACCCCGAACGGACGACAAATCAGGTTTGAAAGCTTCGGAATCATTGACCGAAAATGGGCTTCCGGAAAGGATAACTCCAATTATATTTGAGGTATTTTCGGGAAACTTATTATAAGGAACTATTTCGCAGTACACATTTAATTCCCTCAAACGACGGGCGATTAACTGAGTGGTTTGTGAACCGAAATCAAGAATGATAACTTTTTCAAGCATATTGTTGAATCTAAATTTTTTGCAAAATTACATAATTTGCGTTCCTAATCAATTAAATCTCTCTCAAAATCCCCGTCAAATAATCCCAAAACTTCTGTACCGAAGCGATTTCCACCTTCTCATCCGGAGAATGAGGAAACTTAATCGTCGGCCCGAAAGAAACCGTATCCAATCCGGGAACATTGGACAGAATAATCCCACATTCCAATCCGGCGTGCATCACTTCCACTTTTGGTTTATGTCCGCGTTGCGTTTCAAAAACTTTTTCCATGGTTTTCAGGATTTGGGAATCAGGATTCGGGTCCCAACCGGGATAGGCATTTCCGCTTTCAATCCGGTCGGCGCCGGCATTCGTAAATACGCTTTCGACCCGGCTGCAAATCGCTTTTTTCTTGCTTTCGGACGAGCTGCGCGCCAGAAATTTAATTTCCGTCAAATTGTCGCTCGATTTCACAATGGCCATATTGACAGATGTTTCAACCGTATCGGGAATTTTCGCAAACATATTGATAACTCCGTTGGGACAACCGGTAATGGCATGAATCAATTTCCGCTGAACATTCGCCGGAATGATTTTCAACTCCTTGGAACCGGTTTGTCTTTCGGCTTTAAATTCGATTTTATCTTCGATTCCGTCAAATTCTTTGTTGTACAATTCCTGATAATAATCGACCATCATCAACAGACGTTCATAATTTTCTTTCCCATCGACCAGAATAGTTGCAAAAGCCTCGCGGGGAATCGCATTGCGCAAACTTCCGCCTTCGACTGACGCCAAGCGGATATTGTATGTTTGCATAGCATCTTTCAGGAAACGGAACATCAACTGATTGGCATTGGCTCGCCCCAAATGAATATCCACACCGCTATGACCGCCCTTTAATCCTGTCAACGAAATTTTTACGATGACGTCTTCTTCGGGAACAAACGTTTCATTATCATATTGGAAAGCGACGCTGACGTCTTCTCCGCCGGCGCAACCGATATATAATTCGCCATCCAGTTCCGAATCCAGGTTCAACATAATTTTTCCGTCAATGAATCCGGGACGAACCGCCAAAGCGCCGTACATTCCTGTTTCTTCGTCGGTTGTGAACAAACCTTCCAAAGGTCCGTGCTGCAAACCGGTAGCTTCGAGAATGGCTAAAGTTGTCGCAACCCCGATACCGTTGTCAGCGCCTAAAGTCGTACCTTTTGCTTTTACCCATTCGCCGTCGATATAAGGCTGAATGGCATCTTTCGTAAAATCAAACCGGATATCGGAATTAGCCTGCGGAACCATATCCAGATGTGATTGCAGGATAACCGCCGGCTTTCCCTCATAACCCGGAGTAGCCGGTTTGCGGATACAAATGTTGTTTGCGGCGTCGCGATTGGTTTCCAAACCCAGTTTTTTGCCGAATTGTTCAATGTATTCGGTCACTTTTTCACAATGACCCGATGGACGCGGAATTTGCGTCAATGCATGAAAATGTTTCCATACATCAGCCGGTTTTAAATCTAAAATAGAACTCATAATTTATTTATTTTAATAGTTTATTCGCATTTGCTATCGGTAAAGCCATTACGCCGAACAGACCATAGATAGCTGTAAAAATAAGCGATTGTATCGTCCAAACGCAAAAAGCGAAAGCGCCGGCGTCATCCTTGATTATTCCGAATCCCATCAATGCAGCCATAATCATGAATTGCCATGCGCCGACTCCTCCCTGTACCGGAACGCCCATTGCAAGACTTCCCATTCCGAAAGCAATTAATCCGCAATTCCAACCTAAATTTTCAGTAAAGGGAAATGCATAAAAGCAAATGTAAAAGTACAGAAAATAACTCAGCCAAATCAACAGGGTATAAAAGAAAAACAACCAATTATCTTTCATCCGTCCGATGGTACGGATTCCTTCCCAAATGTTGAACAAAAACCGGTTAATTTTCTTTATCGCAGAATGTTTTTTAAATCTCCGGAAAAAAAACCAAACCACAATTCCACATACTGCAATTCCGGCATAGAACCAAACAGAAGAGAATATTTCATAAACCTTGGCGTAAGTTTCGGGATGCTGAGCAAAAAAAGACTCAAAATAAGGAACATTCATAATGAATGCCGCAATGATAATCAATCCGACAGCGATCGTATCGGATAATCGGTCGATAATCAGAGTGCCGATTAATTGGGTGAAAGGAATTTTTTCAT
>JAISXN010000072.1 GCA_031270525.1 Candidatus Symbiothrix sp.
AAATCGTAATCCGTTCGGAAACCGAAAAAGAAGTTTCGCGTTTGCTGGCCATTGCCGACCGGCTAAATGTGCCGGTTACTTTTCGCGCCGCCGGAACAAGTTTGTCGGGACAAGCCGTCAGCGAATCCGTGTTGGTTGTCGCCGGTAAAAACTGGGAAAAATACACGATAGCTCCCGACGCCCGATCCATTACCTTACAACCGGGAATTATCGGCGAACGGGTCAACGAAATCCTGAAACCTTACGGCCGCAAATTTACGCCCGACCCGGCTTCGGTGAAGAGCGCCATGGTCGGCGGAATCGTCATGAACAATGCTTCGGGGATGAATTGCGGTACGCACGCCAACAGCGATAAGACCTTGTTGGCGGCCCGGATTGTTTTTGCCGACGGCACGGTGTTGGATACTGCCGACGCGGAAAGCCGGGAGTTATTCATTCAAAAGAAGCCCGCTTTTATCAAAGAAATAGAAAACCTTCGCGACAAAGTGCATAACAACCCGGAATTAGTGAAACGCATCCGCCGTAAATATTCTATCAAAAATGTGATGGGATTGAATATCGCGCCCTTTGTCGAACATCACGATCCTTTCGATATTTTGCTTCATCTCTTGGTCGGTTCGGAAGGAACGCTGGCGTTTATTTCTGAAGTAACGATGCAAACCGGATACGATTTTCCATACAAAGCCAGCGCCATGCTTTATTTCAACGACATAAAAGAAGCCTGTCGCGCGGTAGTAGCTATGAAGAAACTGAAAAATGCCGAAGGCGATTGGATTGTCAAAGGCGCCGAACTGCTGGATTGGAAATCGCTGAAATCCGTCAACGACCCCACAGGCGAGGGTCTGACCGCCGTTTTAACGGAAACCATGGCGTCCACCGAACAGGCATTGGAACAAAATATCGCTCGGATAACGGAAGCGCTGCAAACTTTCAAAACCTGTATCCCGGTGCGTTTTACCGGCAAAGCCGAAGAATATTCCAAGTATTGGGCGATACGTTCCGGTATTTTTCCGTCTGTCGGCGGAACGCGCAAACCCGGCACTACCACCTTGATTGAAGACGTGGCTTTTCCTATCGAAGATTTACCGGAGGCTACCGCCGGTTTGCAGGAATTGTTGGCCGGACACGGTTACGGCGACGCCTGTATTTACGGTCACGCCTTGGAAGGCAATTACCATTTCATTATCAATCAGTCGTTCGACACGCCGGAAGAAGTAGCCCGCTACGAAGCCCTGATGAACGATGTCGTGCATTTGGTCGTGGATAAATACGACGGCTCCCTGAAAGCGGAACACGGTACGGGACGGAATATGGCGCCTTTCGTTGAATACGAATGGGGTAAGGAGGCTTTTGAAATAATGAAAGCCGTCAAAAAACTATTCGATCCCAAAGGGATATTGAATCCGGGCGTGATTTTCAACGAAGACCCGCGCTGTCATCTTAAAAATTTCAAACCCTTGCCCTTGACCCATCCGAAAGTCGATAAATGTATCGAATGTGGCTTTTGCGAAGTCAACTGTCTGACCTGCGGTTTTACACTTTCGTCGCGGCAACGCATTGTTTTGCAACGGGAAATCACCCGTTTGAAAACTTCCGGCGAAAATCCCGGACAGTTGCGGACTTTACAAAAACAATACCGTTACCCCGGCAACCAAACCTGCGCAGGCGACGGGCTTTGTTCCATGTCCTGTCCGATGGGTATCAATACCGGCGATTTGACGCACGACATTCGTCAGGCGGAGTTTTCCGAAGGAAGCGCCGGATATGCAGTCGGGGAATGGACGGCGAAACATCTTTCGACCGTTAAAAGCGTTTTGCGCCCGGCGCTCACAATGCTTAATGCCGCTCATACGGTAACAGGAACCCGGTTGATGACTTTCCTGGCAAAGACCGCGAACCAATTCCTGCATCTGCCGCTTTGGACGCCGGCTATGCCGAAGTCTTTTGAAGTAAAGCCCATAAACTCCGTCCGCAATGATGGAAGCAATAATAAAGTCGTCTATTTCCCTTCCTGCATCAACCAAACCATGGGCTTACCGAAAAATTCACCGGAAAAACAACCCTTAATCAACGAGATGATTGTTTTATTGCAAAAAGCCGGCTATGAAGTGATTTTCCCGAAAGATATGGATAATCTTTGTTGCGGAACAATATGGGAAAGCAAAGGGATGCCGGATATCGCCGACCTGAAATCAGCCGAATTGGAAGCGGCTTTGTACGAAGCAAGCGAACAGGGGAAATATCCGGTCTTGTGCGACCAAAGTCCCTGTTTATACCGGATGCGGCACACAATTCAAAGGATGAAACTCTACGAACCGGTGGAATTTATCACCGCTTTCCTGCTCGACAAACTGGAATTTGTACGGACAGATGCGCCGGTAGCGCTTCACATCGCTTGTTCCATGCGGAAAATGGGCTTGGGCAATCCGGTTATTGACTTGGTCAAACGTTGTTCGACGAATGTGTTTGTACCGGAAGAAGTCGGCTGTTGCGGCTTTGCGGGAGATAAAGGTTTTACGCATCCCGAAGTGAATGCATACGCCTTGCGTAAATTGCGTCCGCAAATTGAGAAAGCCGGTGTTGCTAAAGGGTATTGCAATAGCCGGACTTGCGAAATCGGGCTGACTACTCATTCGGGAATATCCTATCAATCCATTGTTTATTTGGTAAATCAATGTACGAAATAAGATGAAAACAACCAATCAACGCTTACTCGCCCTCGATATCCTTCGGGGAATTACCATCGCCGGAATGATTTTGGTAAACAATCCCGGCAGTTGGGGAAGTATTTACGCTCCGCTGGCTCATGCCCCTTGGAACGGCCTGACGCCTACCGATTTGGTTTTCCCCTTCTTCATGTTTATCATGGGTATTTCCACTTATATTTCGCTGAAGAAATACCATTTCGAATGGAGCAACGCAACGGCATGGAAAATCGTTAAGCGGACAGTGGTTATCTTTGCCATTGGTTTGGGAATCGCCTGGTTTTCACTGTTTTGCCGTACGTGGAATTCATTTTCCGGTGAAGAAATATCATTCTGGTCGCGGTTGGGACAATCGGCGTGGACATTCGACCATATCCGTATTTTGGGTGTTATGCAACGCTTGGCGCTCTGCTACGGCGCTACGGCTTTGGTTGCTATCCTGTTAAAACACAAATACATTCCTTATCTCATTGCAGGCTTGTTGTTGGGTTATTTTTTCATTTTACTGTTCGGAAACGGATTTGAATACAACGAAAGCAATATCCTTTCAATCGTTGACCGCGCCGTTTTGGGCTTTAACCATATATATAAGGATAACGGAATCGAACCGGAAGGCTTATTGAGTACCATTCCGGCCATCGCCCACGTACTCGTCGGGTTTTGCTGCGGAAAAAGTTTGATGGAAACCAAAGACATAAACGAAAAAATACAACGTTTGTTCCTGACAGGTACGATACTGACTTTTTCAGGTTTTTTATTGAATTACGGTTGTCCGATTAATAAAAAAATCTGGTCGCCGACTTTTGTATTAGCCACTTGCGGATTGGCTTCCGGCTTTCTGGCCCTGTTGATTTGGATTATTGACGTTAAAGACAAAAAAGCATGGAGCCGGTTTTTTGAATCTTTCGGTATAAATCCCTTGTTTATGTATGTTACAGGAGCAGTATTCAGTATTTTGACGGGCAATATCCGGTTTGCCTGCGGTGAAAAAACGCTTAGTTTACATGGGTATGCCTACGGCAAAGTATTGCAGCCTTTGTTGGGCGATTACTTAGGCTCGTTGGCATACGCCCTTTTATTTGTATCGCTTGTATGGGCGGTAGGTTACATTTTGTATAAAAAGAAAATATATATTAAGATATGATTTTAATAGCGGATGGCGGTTCTACGAAAACCGAATGGTGCGTGGCGGAAAATGGAAAACAGGCGCAACGCATCATCACAAAAGGAATGAATCCCTACTTCCAGTCGGAAGAGGAAATTAGCGGTGAAATCCAATCGGCCTTGTTGCCGGAGTTACAAACTGCGACTTTCGACGCCGTGTATTTTTACGGCGCCGGATGCTTGCCCGAAAAAATCCCAATCGTGCAGCGGGCGCTCGGCAAACATCTGCCTGCTGAAACAATAGCGGTTAATTCCGATATGCTGGCGGCGGCTCGCGGGTTAAGCGGACGGAAACCGGGAATTGTCTGTATTCTTGGCACCGGCTCCAATTCCTGTTTTTACGATGGGGAAAAAGTGGCCGGCAATGTGTCGCCTTTGGGATTTATTTTGGGCGATGAGGGAAGCGGCGCCGTACTCGGTAAATTGTTGGTCGGCGACCTGCTGAAAAACCAGTTGCCCGCCGGATTGAAAGAAAAATTCCTCAAACAGTTCGATTTGACGCCCGGTATGATTATCGAGCGGGTCTATCGTCAGCCCTTCCCCAACCGGTTTCTGGCAAGCCTTTCGCCTTTCCTGGCGCAAAATATAGATATTCCGGAAATCCGCGCTTTAACGCTGAATGCTTTTAAGGCTTTCCTGAACAGGAATGTAAAACAATATGATTATCAACAGTATAAAGTGCATTTCGTGGGTTCGGTGGCTTATTATTATAAGGAGATACTGGAAGAAGCTATCCGCGACTGCGGAATGCAATTGGGGAATATTATGCAGGCTCCTATGGAGGGGTTGGTTTTATATCACTTCATTGCGGAGTAACCTTAAATTTGCAGGGAAAAAAAATTCTGATGTTAAATTCCGCTAAAAATATATTCAATCCTTAAAGTCTTTAAAGTCCTTAAAGTCCTTAAAGTGACCGGCAGGATTAAATACATTGAAAAAGGCAATAGCGCCCCCAAAAAAAAATTGCCCGAAAACACTTCCGGGTTTTCGGGCAATCTTTATAACTGTAACCTGTTACTTAATATAACCGTAATACTCCTCGTCGGTTGCGCAATCCCACCACACGGGATAAGACCTGATGTCATCCGACAAAGCCCGTTTGTGCGATGCTGCAAGATTCGCATTGTTGTAGTTAAATTCATGCGAAACATAACCCAAACGGCGATACTGTTTGCCTGCGGGAATCCACTTGAGGTCGACAAATGCGGTAGCATGTTCGTAAGGTTCCGCCCAGCCGGGATAGGCTCCCGGAGCAACGCCTCCCGCCAGACCATAGTCCAAACGGCGCATATCGTTCCAGTTCTGGTTGGAGAACGAGAGGGCGATGAATTTCTGGGTCATGATTTTACCCAGAGTCAAATCGTTGCTCGTTCCTATTGCTGCAGAACTGAGGTAAGCATCTCTATCGGAAGCCGGTATTTTTGTTTTCGAAATATTCGGGTCGGAATCAACCAAGTTTTCGTTCAACAAATCAATGTGCGCCTTAATGCCTTCCTTGTATGCTGTGTATGCTCCCGCTTTATCACCTTTCCGGAACAAGACTTCTGCTTTGATAAAACACATTTCCGGATAGCACAGGAGATGTGTGGGCGCGTCGGAACGGGCGTAAAAAGTTCCCGTATTCAGTATGACGCCGTCTTCTGCAACGTCGCGGTAATTAGGGCTGTGAATTCCCTTGGTTTGCAATGAAACAACCGTAGAATCCTGCGTAGCGGTAACTGTCCATGTTTTAGTTTGCGCATTATACGTACCGGGGCTTCTAAAATTCGTGCCGACACGGATATTGGATTGCATATCAACGCCAACTGTGCGGAACCACTCCGTACCGCCTTTGAATTGCGTGGAAGGTATTAGTTTGTCGGCGCGGGGATCGACGATGCCCTTGCTGTCGAAATTGGTCAGTATATCTGCATACCATTTGGTAACGTAATAAACTCGACTCCAATTCATCACCCAAATGTATGTGTAATTGGTTTTAACGTCGTCGCCCCACAAATGGTCGGCTTGAGCGACAACGGCATTTTCGTGTTTTATAACCGTATTGTCGGCATTGCTTTTCGGAGCGTTTTCAAGCGCCGCCAGAATAGCATCCGGATTATAAAGGTCGGTTTTCTTTGACAGGTTGTTCAAGTAGCGGGCTTTCATACCATAAGCAAGTTTGATCCATTTATTTATGTCGCCGCCGTTCCATACGTCGCCATCGGATAAAGGAGTCGCTCCCGATTCTTGTGTTTTCTTAAAAAACTCAATGGCTGCATCTATTTCCGCCAAAACTCCGTTAAAAATAGTTTTACCGTCGTCGTAAATCGGATTGATTTCCGCCGTCAGGGCATTTACATAAGGCATTTCTCCATATACGTCCGACATCACCATAAAACCCATGGCGCGAAATAGTTTCACCAGACCCATATAGTGATAAGCCCCTTCTTTTTCTGCCATTGCATATACGTCGGGCAGGGTTCCGCCCAGGCCTACAAAAAAGGCCTGGTAGGGATAGGTACTTGCCGTGTTGTTGGTAGCCGACCATTCCGCCAGCGAACCATAGCGATCGCCGCGGTTGGACAATGTAATTTGTTGATTAATCAAAGCGGCAAAAACGCCGGTCGTTTGATGCGTATGTCCCATCCAGAACTCTATGGCAGGTATGCGGGAAGCCACATTTCCCGAAGTACTGGTTGGAGTATCCGGGTCGACATTGATGTCGAGGTCCATACATGAAACGGCCGTAAAAGCCATCCATGCGATTATTAATAATTTATTTATTCGTTTCATAATATATTCTTTTTAATCGTTAAAATTTCAGATTCACGCCGAAAGATACACCTGCCGTAGCCGGTACATTGCAATATTCGATACCTACCGAACTGGAACCGCCGACACCTGAACCTGCTGCCGATGATTCGGGATCCAAACCCTTATAATTGGTCAGCAACAACAGATTGGTGCCTGTAAATGAAAAAATACAGCCTTTTATCGCTTTGGTTTTATCCAACAGTTGTTTAGGCAAACTGTAAGACAGGGATACCGAGCGCAGGCGCAACCAATTGGTTTCCGTCATGAAGTTGGCGGAATTTTTTAGATAGTAGTTGTTCCAGTATTGCTGGATGATGTACCGACCGCTTTGTGAAGCGGTGGCGCTGACTTGGTAGATGCCGTTGGCGTCGAAAGAAAATTCTTTCTTTTCGTAAACGGGTATATCTACTTTTATCTCATTGCCGTTGGCGTCATACCCGACGCCTTCTTTGGTACCGGTTTTTACGACTCCCGTAAGGGTTAGCTGGTCTCTGTTCGCTGTTACCGGCGACATACCGTTGGCGGTCATGTGGTATTCCGTTCCGTTATATACTACGCCTCCTTTGCGGAAATCCAGGAGGAATGAGAAATTCCAATTTCTATATTGCAGGCTGTTGTTGAAGCCGCCTGTGAATTTGGGTTCGCGATTGGCGATATCATAAGTAGTCAAATTATCGGACGTAGGCATTCCCCATTGGTCTAAGACAATGGCGTCTTTTATATCGCCCAGTTCGTTCAGGGCGGCAGTTTCGTCTTTTAGTTTCAACTTTTCAATCGCATATCCGGGTGTTTCCCATCTTGAACCGGAAATACCCATAAAGTTGCCGTTTTCGAACGAAGCAGCTTTGGCGTTGCCTACCTGTACGCTGGTCACATAGAGGATCGGGAGACTGGCGTGTATTGAGCCTACTGTGCCGCGGTTGCCTGCAAGGTTCAACGTAGCGTCCCAAGTGAAGTCTTTTGTTTTGACGAGCTGACCGGTAATAGAAAGTTCCAGACCTTTGTTAAATATTTCACCAATATTGGAATAGTTGAAAATAAATCCGGTTGCCTGGCTGGTACGCGGATTCAAAATCTGGTTATAGGAATTGTTTGAGTACCAGGTCAGGTCAAATCCGACTCGCCCGTCCAGAAAGCGTGCATCCAAACCCAATTCGATGGACGAAGTCATTTCCGGTAACAAATAAGGATTACCGCGGTACCAATAAGTGCTGGTACTTGTTTTCCCTTGAATAAATTCCTGCGAATCCCACAAAGTAGTGTTAGTTACATACGGATCTGTCGCTTTGCCTACTTTTGCCCAGGATGCGCGCAATTTACCGAATGAAAGAATTTCGTTTTTCGGAAGCAGTTCCGAAAATACTACGCTACCCGATACTGAAGGATAAAAATAAGAAGCGTTTTCATCGCCCAAAATAGGAGAATAAAGCGTAGAAGATTTATCATTACGTCCGGTAAGCGTTAAATAAACGACATTTTTCCATGTTGCGCGAAATTCGCCGTAAAAACTGCGAATTCGTTGCAGACTGTGCGATTGCGACAAGGATTCGGTTTCGTCGGGAATGGTGTTGAAAGTGGGCAGGTCAGGTTCGGGGAAGTTCCAACCCTTCCGGTAGTTGTATTCCTTTTTGGTTTCTTCTTCGCTCCAACCGAGCAACAATCCCAATTCATAATCGCCGAATTTTTTATTGAGGTTTGTCATTAAATTCGTCGAATAGAACTGATAGTCCAATATGTTTTCGCTCAACAATCCGTTTTGCAGGTCGGACTTGAGTTCGCCGCCCGGAGCAATCAGATTATGGTTGCCTGTGGTATAACTGTCGATGCCTGTCCGGTAAGTAACATTCCACCAGTCGGCAATTTTGAAATCCACAGCGCCGTTACCTGTGAAACGGCTGGTATGGTCGGTCATATTGTTTTTATTGATAATCCAGTAGGGATTTTCAACCAAACTGCCCAGCGGATAATCGTTTGTATTCCGCGAACCATCCGGATTCCGGTATTGTTCAAAAATATATTTGCTACCGTCTTCGTTCAGGTATTTCGTTATATCTTCGTTTCTTGCCCAGCGATAGACTTGATTCATCGTTCCTGTCCCGTCAGAGCCATACAGTCCGGCGCTGGTCAAGGTCTTTTGCGTGTTGGCTTGCGAATAGGCTGCGCCGACAGTGAGCGTTAATCGGTCGTATTTCTGTTCGGCATTCAGACGGAAAGTCGTCTTGTCGTAACCCGTTGAGGGAACAATACCCGTCTGGTCGAAATTGGATGCCGAGAAATAGAACGAGCCATTCTTGTGTCCGCCCGAAACGCTAACCGTATTATCCCAAGTATTGCCGTTTTGGAAAAACGATTCAATATTGTTGTAAACCGGTGCATTGCCGATGGGCGCTCCCCATGAGGAATAGATTACGCCGGTCGGGTTTAACGTACCGTCGGATTGATAAGATCCGCGCCCGTAAGTACTTTGTTGTTCCGGCAAACGGTTTGCCCAGACGGAAGAGAATTTGGAACTGAAATCTACCGAAACCGTTCCTTCCGCGCCTTTTTTAGTAGTGATGATTAATACCCCGTTTGCAGCACGCGAACCGTACAAAGCCGCAGCAGCCGGACCTTTCAATACCGAAATATTTTCAATATCTTCCGGGTTAATATCCATAATACGGTTGCTGTTAGTGGCAGCGCTGGCACTCATTCCGTCAAAAGCCGTACTACCTATCGCCGATGTTGAATTGTCGTAAATAATGCCATCGACTACAAATAGCGGTTGATTGTCGCGGGTTTCCGATAGCGAGGTGCCTCCGCGCAGTTGGATTTGTGCGCCTGATCCTGCCGCTCCCGAACTTTGAGTGATATTTACGCCTGCGATTTTTCCGGCAAGAGAGTTAAGCGGGTTAGCGGTCTTGATTTTCAACAGTTCTTCGCTGTTAATATCCTGCACCGAATACCCCAACGCCTTTTTCTCTTTCTTGATACCCAAAGCCGTTACCACCACTTCGTCCAACGCATTGTCGCTTGTTTCCATTGTAACGTTAAGCAGTATTTTATCAGCCGTTAACGTGACTGTTTTATAACCAATGTACGAAAACCGTAGCGTTTGATTATCCCCCTGCACCCGAATCGAATATTGTCCGTTTACATCCGTTACAACACCTCTTGTTGTACCTTGTACGTTTACACTTACCCCGATTAACGGTTCACCCTGAACGTCTACCACGGTTCCTATTACCGTTTTTTCCGTTTGCTGTACAGCGGCCGGTTCTCCCGAAGAGTCCCCATTGGCCGATACGTAACTGCCCGGATAACATAACAGAAATCCGGCCACAAGCATGCTCAAAAGCTTCTTTCTTTTTTGTGTTGCCATACTTTAAATTACTTTTTTAATTATACAT
>JAISXN010000174.1 GCA_031270525.1 Candidatus Symbiothrix sp.
CGCAAGGCCAAATCGAATTTAATGGGACTGTATATTTTTTTATTTTCCATTACTTCGAGGATTTCCACCAGCATGGGGTGCATCACGTATCCGTTGTAATAGTCGAGTGAATATTCCGGGCCGTCGGAATACCATCCGTCGCCAAGATACCATTCACCGATTTTCCGGAGGGAAATATCAAGTACATACCCATCGTATTCTTCGTCTATCGACGCCAGGAACGCTTCGATCATCGCCCTGAAAAGCAACCAGTTATTGTATGCGGGTTTTATTTTTCTGAGACCTTTAAATTCTTTTATATAACGATCTTTGGTTATCTTGTCCAAAGGTTCCCAGAGCGCTTCCGGCGCACGGATAAAACTGTTGGCTATGTATGCCGCATCCACCAATACCTGGCCGGAACCGTTCCATAGCAAATAATCGGGACTGCCCGGATCGACGGCATGGGCATAACTGCGCAATGCCCATTCGCGCAACTGTTTCCGTTGTTTGCCTTCCGGCGTATCATCGTCCGGCAAACCAAGCCAGGGTGCGGTGCCCGCCATCAAACGCCCGAAGGCTTCCATGTAGGCTACATTTTTATTCCGTCCGTCCCATGTAGGACTATATTCCAGCACCATATTTTTTTTCAGTTCGCCTTTGCTCATACTGCTCAATACGGGCGCTGCCGTCTTGTAAAGCATATCTGCCCAATAGGCGCGATCCTGCGAAAAAACATTTAAAGCGAAACTCAGGCATAAAATTGCCGATAAAATATTCCGTATCATTAGATTATAATTGTTATTAATTAATATTTTTTACAAAAATATAATTTATCCTTGCTTGAAAAAGGATAAAATTGTCCATGCAAAGGTATAAAATTATCCGACGTACAATTTTGCTCCCTTTTTAGGATAAAAAAAGACAAAATAAACTTAAAAAAGGTCAATATTTGCATTGTATTTATTTTTCTTAATTAAATACCGAATATCAATGTATATTATATTTTTTATAACCTTTAAATTTTATAAAACATGAAGTTGAAAAAAGTGTTTATTGAATTAATCAAAAGAAGGGTAACTTTATTACTCTTGCTACTTGTAATTGTTCCCTGCTTTGCGTATTCTCAGCAAAGTTCTCCCATATCGGGAGTAGTTTCAGACGCTTCGGGAGAACCTTTGACGGGCGTAAGCGTAGTAATCAAGCAATCAACGGTCGGGACAGTTACCGACATAGACGGTAAATACTCCATTCAGGCAAAGCCGGATGCTGTATTGGTATTTTCTTATATAGGTTATGCCGGTCAGGAAATTCCCGTAGGAAATCGGACAACTATTGATGTGACGTTGAAAGAAAACGATGCTTTGCTTGATGAAGTAGTGGTTGTCGGTTACGGCGTGCAGAAGAAAGTCAATTTGACGGGTTCGGTATCGACAGTTTCTGCCGAACAGATAGCCAACCGTCCGGGTACGAGTCTGGGTACGGCTTTGGCCGGGATAGCGCCAGGTGTAAATGTCTTGCAGGGTCGCGGGAAGCCCGGCGATGAAGCCGTTTCGTTTAATTTTCGCGGGCAAGGTTCATTCAACAACAGCTCTCCGCTTATCTTGGTCGATGGCTTTGAAACGGACATGATGTCGATAAACAGCGACGATGTGGAAAGCATTTCTTTCCTTAAGGATGCATCCGCCTCAGCTATTTACGGTTCACGTGCGGCAAACGGTGTAATTCTTGTGACAACCAAGAAAGGCTCAAAAGGAGTTCCTACAGTCACTTTCTCGGCTATGTATTCACGGATTAAACCGGTTACAGAGCTGACGTTAATGAGTTCGACAGCCGATTTTATGGAATTGCACAACATTGCTAAGGTTAATGCCAACCCCACGGCTACGAGCCCCGACTATAGTTATGAAACCATCTCGGATTGGCGTGCTGCTAATGCAAATCCCAACGGAATGTATACCAACCCTGTGACGGGACAACAGATTCCGAATTGGTTGGCCTATCCAAATACCGACTGGGCGCAATATCTTTTCCAACCCGATGAATTTCATCGGTATGGGGTATCTGTGTCGGGAAGCACCCCAGCGTCAAAGTATTTATTGTCGCTTGCTTACCTGAATAATCCGGGGACATTGGATAATACCGCGTTGCAACGTTTTAATGTCCGTGCAAACGTGGAATCTAAAATTGCTGACTTTATTACTTTCGGCACACAAACGTACGCAACAAAAAATTTTACGGAGCCGGGCAATACGTCGTTTACTTATCTGTTACAAGGTTTTCCCGGTATAACGCCTGTTTACCAGGGAAAATACGGCGCCAGCGAAGACCCGAATACCACCCAGAAAGACAATATCCTGCAACAAGTGGTGGCTGTCGGCGGTTTGTACAAATCAATGTCTGTTGTCAGCAACTGGTATACCAATATTGAGCTTCCTCTGGAAGGTCTGGTAGGCGAAGCCAAATTCAATTACAGTGAATACAAGGACGATAACGAAACATATTCTCAGGATATTCCAAGGTACAGTTTCCGTGAAAGTTTCGATACGCCCAAGGAAGGAATCGGTAACCTGGAACAGGCTACCTCTTCCCGTAATGCATACACTTCATCCAGATATACGGCCGATTTAATCCTGAGGTACGCCCATACGTTCGACAAGCACGACGTAGGCGCTCTGTTCGGCTATGAACAATCCCGCACCGAATACGGCGGATTCAGCGCCACAAAAAAAGGTTTGCTGGATTGGAGTATTACGGATATAACATCGGGCGCCACAATGGAATCCATCGGGGGAACGGCGAAAAATGTATACGCAATGTTGTCATATTTCGGCCGTGTCAATTATGCTTACGACAGCAGATATTTATTTGAAGCCAGCTTCCGCTCCGACCAGTCGTCGAAATTTGCACCCGATCACCGCGGCAACTTCTTCCCATCGGCAGCCATTGGCTGGCGCGCCAGCGAAGAATCGTTTTTCGAGCCGGTATTGCCTTATGTGAATTACCTGAAACTCAGGTTTTCATACGGGTCGCTGGGAAATACGGTAGGCGGTAATTACGATTGGCAGGCGCTGTACCAGAAAGTCAACCACGTATTCAACGAGCAGGTTTCCAACGGTATTATACAGCAAACTCTTCAAAACCTGAATTTGTCGTGGGAAAAACTATCAACCATCGACTTCGGATTAGAAGCCTCTTTCCTGAGGCAACGGCTGACAACGGAACTGGATTTCTATTCCCGCAAAACGTCTGACATTCTTACGGCAGCTATTATCTATAAAACGATGGGTAGCATATCGGCTCCGATGTCGAATACCGCATCTATGGACAACAAAGGTATCGAACTGACTGTCGGATGGAAAGACCAAGTCGGGGACTTCAAGTATTCTGTCTCTGCTATTGGCGGTTACAACATCAATGAAGTGACAGGGTTCAAAGGAAAACTGAAATATGAGCAGGATTCGAATACGTTGGACATCTGGGGTAACCCGACTTGGCGCTATACCAATCTGGCGGATGTTTCTACAGGCGGTGATACCCGCCGTGTGGAAGGACATCTCATCAACGAATATTTCCTCCGCCGGCCATATCAAGGCAGTGGTCTGTACAATAACGCCGACGGTTCGATCAATCCCAACGGGGGACCCAAAGACGGTATGATACGCACGAAAGCCGACCTGGAATGGGTCAAGTCGATGATTGCCGCCGGATATTCGTTCAATAATAATACGGTAGGTTCCGGAGCCGCCAATATCTGGTACGGCCAGGTTATTATGGCCGATGTGAATGGCGACGGAAAGTACGGCAATGACGACGACCGTGAGTTTACCGGAAAATCCAATATGCCGAAATTCACTTTCGGGTTGAGTATGAACGCCGAATGGAAGGGATTCGACCTATCGGCAATCTGGTCGGGACAATTGGGTTCATATCACTATTTCAACGAGAGAGGCAGCAACGGTTCCATCATTTCAAATGTGGGAGACCAAATACCCGGTGATTCGTGGAACATGTTTTACTTTTATGATGCGGTCAAGGCGTATACGGATTACGACAACTATGATCCGGCAAACGACCCTGATGCACGTATCAATGCCAGATACCCGCGTTTGCTGACCGGCAGTTCAATCATGACAAGCAGTACATTTTATCTCTATAACACATCTTTCCTGAAACTGAGAACATTGCAAGTCGGTTATACTTTACCCAAAAAGTGGTTGACGCCTGCAAAAATCGGTAGCCTGCGTGTTTTTGTATCCGGAGATAACTTGTTGACTATTAAACATAGCGACTTTCCCGGCGTTGACCCTGAATTGGGGGGCGGCTTGAGCATATACCCGATTTCAAAATATTATACTGCCGGTGTTTCTTTAACTTTTTAATATAATATACAAATGAAAAAAATAATATATTCTTTAACTGTCATTTGCATGTTGGCCGGCATGGCGGCATGTACGGATATCCTGGAAACATCGCCGAACGATAAAATATCTTCCGGTACGATGTGGACAACCGAATCATTGGTAGACCAGGGTGTGATAGGCGTTTACTATTCTCTGAAAAATCCTGTGCGTAGCGACGGTCTTATTGGTTCCGGCGGTACGATTGGATACTACGGATATGAAGCTTTCGGGATGACCGGGCAAGGCGAATACGGTCTTGATAACCTGTTCACCACATCCGTCAAACCGAGCCACGCTTATTTTGAACATCATTGGAAATGGTGCTTTAATGGAATACATCGCGCCAACGATGCGATTGCTCATATTCCCAATGCATCTATGAAAGATGAGAAAAAAGGTCGTCTGGTAGCTGAATGTAAAATATTGCGCGCATTTTTCTACATGCGCCTGAACGAATTATTTGGCCGCGATGGATTAGGCGTTCCTATTTACACGGAACCGGTCAGTCCTGCGGAATGTAACAAAGGACAAAGTCCGGAATCGGAAGTGTGGGACTTGATTATCAAGGACCTGACCGATGCCGTCAATGAACCGAACCTGCCGAATAATCAGATAGGAGGAGAAGGGCGTGCCAGTAAGGGAGCTGCTTATGCATTGAGAGGACGCGCATATCTGATGACAAAAGAATACAGCAAAGCCGCTGCCGATTTTGCAAAAGTCGGTGAGTCGGGTTACCGGTTGTATCCGGATTACAGAGCATTATTCAAGGTAGCACAGGAGCGTTGCGAAGAGATGATACTCAGCCTGCAATATATTGAAGACCCTACCGGTTACGGTACGGCTGTCCAGAAATTCTGTGCGGCATTTCAGCAGGGCGCCAAAGACAGCAGGGGCTGTTGGACGGATTTGCAAATATCCCCAGCGTTGGTTAATCTCTATGAGGTGATTATTGACGGTAACACTGTGAGACCGTTCAGATGGCAGGATATTATTCCCGAATGGGAAGCTGTAAGTGCAGCAGGAACGCCGAACCGGAAAGTATTTTTTATCCGTGATGGCATAGTCGCCGGGAAAAACATTCATACTAATATTACAAATGCCATCAATACGGAACTGAACAAATTGTCGGCTGACGCCAAGTCCCTTTATTTGCCGGAAGGAAACGAAGCGCGTATCAAAGGGGCTTATGAGAACCGCGACCCGCGTTTAGCCCATAACGTGGTTACTCCTTATGCCAATTTTAAAGGCGTCAACAGCAATTCAAGCGCCGAAGGCATGTACACCTACCGTTTCCCCGTTACGGGAAAATATTATTTCGATCAGGCAAATGCCGAGCCTAACCT
>JAISXN010000068.1 GCA_031270525.1 Candidatus Symbiothrix sp.
CGTTAAAAATCATTTAAAACCCTTTCAATTTTCAAAAATTAATCATTTATTAAGCCATTCATTAAGCGCAATCTTGTTCATTTGCAATTTGCATTTATAAACACACCATCTATCATGAAACATTCAAAGATTCTTTTATTTACAGTCAGTTGTTTTTTCTTTTTTGGTTGCAACCGGCTTTTTGCGCAAAGCAACAAAAATGTGGATATCGTGCCTTATCCCGAATCGGTTGACGTCGTTTCCGTAAAAGATTTCGGAGCCAAAGGCGACGGAAAAACCGACGACTCACGGGCTTTCCAAAAAGCACTCAATTCTTTCGGCACAAAAGGCGGAACAGTCTATGCTCCGAGAGGAACTTATTTTTTTGAAGGAAGTCTGAATATCCCGCAAGCCGTCACATTGAAAGGCGCTTTCGAATCAGTGCCTTCTCACAACGGAATCCGTAATGCCGGACTTCCCAAACCGGGCGACGACGGCACTACTTTCCTTGTCGCCGGAGGCAGAGGCAACGAAAACGCAACTCCTTTTATCACCTTGAATACCAACAGCACTTTGCGCGGAATCGTCATGTACTGGCCCTTACAAGACCCCGGAAAAATACCGGACGCTTATCCTTGGGGAGTAGTCATGCGCGGGAAAAACCCGGCTTTACTGGATGTGGAAATGCTTAATCCTTACAATGCCATTGATGCTTCCAAAAACGAACGCGCGTTGATTCGCAATATCAGCGGGCAAGCTTTGCGCCGGGGAATTTATGTCGATGGGATTTATGATATCGGACGCATCGAAAACGTGCATTGGAATCCTTGGTGGAGCATGAAACCTGCTCTTTTCAACTGGCAAAAAGAAAACGGCGAAGCGTTTATTTTTGAACGCACCGATTGGCATTATGTATTGAATACGTTTTGCTTCGGGTACAAAACAGGCTACAAATTCGGAGCAAGTTCGGGAAGCACAGGCGCTTGCAACGGCAATTTTCTGGGAATCGGCGCGGATGCTTGTCACAATTCGATTCTCGTAGAACAAAGCGCTCCTTACGGTTTACTGATTACCAACGGCGAATTTGTGGCTATGGACGGTCAAGACCCTACGATGGTTGTCGTTACCGAAGCTAATCGCGGAAACATCCGTTTTGTTAATTGCGCTTTCTGGGGACCTTGCAACCAGAACGCCCAAATTAACGGACAAGGAACGGTCGGTTTTTCCGATTGCATTTTTGTACAATGGGATAGAAACAAGGAAAATCGCGCCGCCATTCAAGCCAACAGCGGCTCTATCGTCGTTCGGGGTTGCGATTTCGGAAGCGTAGCGCCGCAGGTTTCTATCGGCGAAAACGTGCGCAGGGCGATTGTTTCCGAAAATACGGTCAAAGGTAAAGTTAACATAATAAATAAAAGTAAAAACACATATATTCAAGGTAATTTAGGAACAGAACAATGAAAATACGACTGATTTTAACAGCAATAACTTGTCTGGCGGCAAGTTTTGACGGGGTAGCGCAGGAATCGCAGAACAAACACTCCAAAACAACACTTTATCCCAGTTATAAAGGGCTGATTATGGCCGGTTATCAAGGCTGGTTTCCGGTTTCGCCCGATGGAATCATGTACAAAGACGAAGCCCGCGTCCATATCGACATGTGGCCGGACGTTAGCGAATACGAAAAAACCTATCCGACCGGTTTGAAACTGGCGGACGGCTCCGTCGCACGGTTTTTCAGTTCGATGGATAAAAGCACGATTGATTTGCATTTCAAATGGATGAAAGATTACGGTTTGGACGGCGTTTTCATGCAACGCTTTTTCGGCGACGCCAAACCGGAAAACCGTAGTAGAGGATATAAAACGGCCGTTTTGAAAAATGCGCTTGAAGCGGCTTCCAAATACCGGCGTGCGATTGCCGTCATGTACGATTTGTCGGGACTGAAAGCCTCCGGCGAAGACTGTTCGAGTTTGATTGAAGATTGGAAATTCTTAGTCGATTCTCTCCAAGTTACCAATCAAAAAGACGCTCATACCTATTTGTTTTTCAACGGGAAACCTTTGGTAACCATCTGGGGACTCGGCTTTCCCGACCGTCCCTACAATATTCGCGACATCGGCATCGAACGGTTTATCGATTTCCTGAAAAATGACCCTGTTTACGGCGGTTGCAGCGTTATGACGGGCGTACCGACTTTTTGGCGCGACCTCAATTCCGATTGCCTGAACGATCCTTATTTGCATACAATTATCCGTAGCGCAGATTTGGTGATGCCTTGGACGGTGCAACGTTTTTCGCCGCTTTTGCACAACGACCTCGACCGTTACCGCGACCTGATGATTGCCGATATGGAATGGTGTAAAGCAAACAACGTCGCTTATGTGCCTTGTGTTACGCCCGGTTTCAGTTGGCATAACCTCAGCCGTTCTTCGTTTCCGGACGATGTGAAGCCTGTGGCCTCGATTCCCCGTCAGCAAGGACGTTTCTATTGGTTGCAATTAGCGACGGCCATCAATGCCGGAGCCGGAATGGTTTATGTCGCCATGTTCGACGAAGTCAACGAAGGAACGGCGATTTTCAAAGTGAGCGATAATCCGCCGGCCGGCAATATCGCTAAATTTGCCGGTTTGGAAGGAATGTCGTCCGACCATTATCTCTGGCTGACGGGCGAAGCTTCGAAAGCGCTGAAAAACAATCAACCGTTGAGCCTCAAAATGCCGCAACGATAATCAATAATCATCCCAAATAAATATCTGTTATGAAATCATTGAAAACATATTGTAATATTTTTATTTCCGCGCTTGTTCTTCTGACAGCTTGTCCGGCTGCAACCTTTGCGCAAGACAACCCTTTCATCAAACACATGTATACTGCCGATCCTTCCGCGCACGTATGGGAAGACGGACGATTGTACGTCTATGCCTCACACGACGTAGCTCCTCCCCGCGGTTGCGATTTGATGGATGAATACCATGTATTTTCTACCGGCGACATGGTCAATTGGACGGATCACGGCGAAATACTCCGTGCAAGCCAGGTCCCTTGGGGCAAGCCGCTGAAAAACGACGGAAAATTCATGTGGGCGCCTGATTGCGCATATAAAAACGGAACATATTATTTCTTTTTTCCGCATCCGAGTGAAGACCCTTGGAACCAGACCTGGAAAATCGGCGTGGCTACAAGTAAAAAACCGGCAAGCGATTTCAAAGTCATCGGCTATATTAAAAATGCAGAAGCGCTTATCGACCCATGCGTATTTGTCGACGACGACGGCCAAGTTTATTTCTATCAGGGTGGCGGCGGCGTATGCAAAGGTGGAAAACTGAAAGACAATATGCTGGAAATCGACGGCGAACTGAAAGTTATGGAAGGTCCGGAAGATTTTCATGAAGCCACTTGGGTACACAAAAGAAACGGCGTTTATTACCTTTCTTATTCCGATAATCACGATGAAAAAAATGATAAGGAAGGCGTTCGCGGAGATAACCGGATGAGATACGCGACAGGTAAAAGTCCGCTGGGGCCGTGGAAATATCAGGGTATTTACATGGATCCGACGGATAGCTATACCAACCACGGTTCTATCGTAGAATACAAAGGGCAATGGTATGCTTTTTACCACAACAGCCAACTTTCCCGGAAAAACGGCGAACCGAACGACTGGTTGCGTTCTGTTTGCGTTGATAAATTATATTATAATCCCGACGGAACGATTCAAAAAGTAATTCAAACCGATGGTAAATTGCGGGTGGGAACGGCCAAAATAAACATCACGCCGCAAAAGCCGAAATATCCCGTGCATGATTCGATATTTGCCCGCAGCTTGATTCTCGACGCCAAAGGCGTAAGAATTGCTTTTGTATCTTTGGATTTAGGAGGATATACCAATATCCCGCTTGCCGAAACATTAAAGAAAAAGTTTCATCTGAATGAAATCTATTTTAGTCCGCAACACACCCATTCTTCAGAACGCGCACCGGACGAATGGCTGAATAAACAACTGATTACCGTAATGGAACAGGCTTCAAACGATATGTTCGAAGCCACGCTATCCGCCGGATACCGTTATTTTCCGCAGTTGAGTTTCAACCGGTTGATTCTCAGGGAAGACGGACGGGCGAGAGAATCTTGGGTAGGCGATGAACATTACCGTGCGGTCAATCCCGAACGCATTCCGCACGGACCGGTTGATCCGGCGGTGGGTATTCTCAAATTTGACGACACGAAAGGCAAAACGCGGGCGGTCATCATGAACTACGCTTGCCACCCCGATGTAGCTTGGAATAATTTTGAAATTTCCGGTGATTACGTCGGCTATGCTGTCAAATACACGGAAGAAGCTTTCGACAATTCCCTCAACTGCTTGTTTGTACAAGGCGGAGGGGGCAATCAGGCGCCGCTTTTCAAAGACGGAGGACGGAAAGACCCCGACGATCCTCGCCCGTCCAACTACGATCTGATAGACCGGATGGGAAAATTGCTTTCGATTGAAGCCGTAAAACTAACGAAAGAATTGTATCCCAATCCGCACGATAAGGCTGATATTAAGGTAAAAGCAGATTCGTTATCCTTCACCGGACGTTACGATAAAAAACTGAATTACAACGTTCATTTTTCGGTGATTTCCATCAATAACCGGTACGTGATAGCGACCGTCCCCGGAGAACCTTTCATCAAATTCCAGATAGACTGGAAGCGCGAATTGCAACCGTACGGCCTCGTACCTTTCCTGTTCGGCTACACGTGGAACGGCGGACAATGGCCGGTTTATCTTCCCGATATTCGTTCGGCTGCCTATGGCGGTTATGGAGCAGATAACGGACCGGGCTTGATAGAAGTCGGAGCAGGCGAAAAAATTATGCTCAAACAATTGGAAAATTATTACGTCATAAACGGAATCTTCAAATGAAACCATATCTTATTTTATTACTTTTATTTGTTTGCCTGCAAGCTGGCGCACAAACAAAAACCGCCTCTATTGGCGACCAACAACTCACGTTTCCGGTAGATGAATCTTTCGATATATTCAAAACATTGGATAAAAAGAAAATAGATTATACGATTAGTGATTTTGCAGGCTATCCGTGCGCCACTTTCCAACAGTACGGGCGGGAATGTAAAATTGTGAAACCGAAAAAAACGGCGGCAAATCACCCTTGGATTTGGCGAGCGCGGTTTTTCGGGCATGAACCCCAAACCGACATTGCCTTGCTCAAGCGCGGTTATCATTTGGTTTATTGCGACCAAGCCGAGAGAATGGGAAATGAACAAAACATCAAAGAATGGAATTCATTCTACAAATTGCTTCATGATGACGGCGGGTTAAACCGGAAAGCAGTTCTGGAAGGCATGAGTCGCGGAGGCGTTTACGTTTTCAATTGGGCGGCGGCTAATCCCCATAAAGTCGCTGCCGTTTATGTGGACAATCCGCTTCTTGATATGAAAGCCATGTACTTTGGCCCCGACGGAAAGGAAAAACCCGAAAATGAAATTACCGGCGGAATCAAAGAACATTGGGGCATTGACCGCACACAAATTAAGGACTTCAACGAGAGCCCAATAGATAAGATTGACGAGATTGTCAAAGGGAAATATCCGATCCTGATTATTTGCGCCGAATTGGACGAAGCGGCGGTTAATTCCCAAAATACCTTTCCTTTTGAGAAAAAAATCAGAGAGAAAGGAGGGAACATCACGGTCATTATAAAAAAAGGCGCAAAACATCATCCGCATAGTTTTCCGAATCCCGCACCGATTGTAGAATTTATTGAAAATGCCCAAAGCAACAGCCGGATTATCGCTAATCCGTTGAATCTGAATTACCGGTTTCAACCCGATGAACCTTCCCGCCGCGAAGCTGCCGATCCGGTCATCGAATATTTCAAGGGAAAATATTATCTGTTTGCTTCCAAATCAGGTGGTTATTGGAGTTCTCCCGATTTAGCGGAATGGACTTATATTTCCTGCAAAACCATTTCGAACATCGAAAGTTATGCGCCTGCGGTTTTGGCGCTCGGAGATACATTGTTTTATTTAGCAAGCGGTTCGCCGCAGATTCATTACACTTTGAATCCTGATGCAGACAATTGGGAAGTCCTTAGTCCTCAGCGATTTGAATATTCCGAAACCGATCCTGCTCTTTTCAGGGACGAGATTACCGGAAAAGTTTATGCGTATTGGGGTTGTTCGGATTCCGCCCCTATCAAGGGCGTGGAAGTAAATCCGGGCGAAGGATTTAAATCCATCGGAACGCCGGTTGTTTTAATCGAACACAATGTTGACCGCTACGGCTGGGAAGTTCCGGGTGACGGCAACGACGAAAAACGCACCGGATGGAACGAAGGTCCCAGCATGTTGCAATACAACGGAAAATATTATCTCCAATATGCCGCTCCCGGAACACAATACCGGACTTATGCCGACGGTATATATGCCGGCGATTCGCCGCTCGGACCTTTTACTTATATGGAAAACAGTCCTTTTTCGATAAAACCGGGCGGATTTATCGGCGGCGCGGGACATGGCCACACTTTCAAAGACAAATACGGCAACTATTGGCATGTGGCGACAATGAAGATTTCCGAACGTCATTCGTTTGAACGCCGTTTGGGTTTATTTCCCGTTTATTTCGATGAAAACGACCGGATGTACGCCCATACGGTCTGGTCGGATTATCCTTTTGTTATCCCTGCGCAAAAAGTCGATTTTGCCGCCGGTAATTGTTCGATGAACCTGAATTTACTTTCGTACAAAAAACCGGTTTCCGCTTCTTCTTCGCTTGAAGGATATTTTCCCGAAAACGCCAATAACGAAAAAATCGAAAACTGGTGGTCGGCGCAAACCGGAAATACAGGTGAATGGTGGCAAATTGATTTGGGACGAGCCATGCAGGTAAACGCACTGCAAATCAACTTTGCAGATCAGGATTTTACCAATAAAGCCTCCGGTTCATATACTTTTTACCAATACTTTGTCGAAAGTTCAACCGACGGTGAAAATTGGACATCTGTTATTGACCGCCGGCAAAATACGGCCGATGCGCCGCACGAATTAATTGTTCTTGATACTCCGCAGCAAACCCGTTATCTGCGAATTACCAATACCAAAATGATGGATGGAAAATTTTCCATATCGGGATTCCGTGTTTTCGGACAAGGGGCAGGCGAGCGTCCGCAGAAAGTCTCCGGTTTGCAGGTAAAACGGAAAATCGACAAGCGCCGTTTCTTACTGACTTGGGACAAACAGGACAATGTTACCGGATATATTGTCCGCTGGGGCGTGGAACCCAATCGCTTGAATAATGCTACGATGGTTTATACCAACGAATTAGAAGCCGGTTTTTTCAATCGTGATTCGGAATATTGGTTCGCCGTAGATGCATTTAATGAAACCGGCGTTACGCAGGGAAATGTTTTTTGAGTTCATTTCTTCTCTTCACCGTAACCATGCAATTACTCTACTCCGGCAAGCTGCGGGTCAATGATAATCCGTCCGCAATGTTCGCAGACAATTGTTTTTTTACGCAGTTTAATGTCTAATTGTCTCTGAGGCGGAATTTTATTGAAGCAGCCGCCACAAGCGTCACGCTGGATGTAAACCACAGCCAAACCGTTGCGAGCGCTTTTGCGAATGCGCTTGAATGCTGCTAATAAACGAGGTTCGATAGTCGTTTCCAATTGTTTGGCTTTTTCCCGCAGTTGTTCTTCCTGAATTTTCGTTTCGGAAACGATTTCGTCCAATTCTTCTTTTTTGGATTTCAAGTCGGCTTGACGTTCTTCCAAGAGGGTCTTACTTTTGGCAATTTCTTCATTGATGTTTTTTGATTCGGCAGTGAATTCCCGAATGTGCTTTTCAGCCAATTCTACCTCAAGACCTTGAAATTCAATTTCTTTCGAAAGGCTATCAAATTCCCTGTTGTTGCGGACATTTTCCAGTTGTTCTTTATATTTATTAACCAACGTGTTGGAATCGGTTATTTTGATTCGTTGTTGTCCGATAGAGGTATCAATATCTTTGCTGTCCAACTGAAAATTCTGGATGCGTGTTTGCAGACCGGCCACTTCATCTTCCAAATCTTGCACTTCCAGAGGCAGTTCGCCGCGGAGCGTTTTGATTTTGTCGATTTCCGTGAGCATGGTTTGTAGCTCATATAAATTGATCAATTTCTGTTCAACAGACAAATCTCCGTCTGCAGTTGCCTTTTTCTCCGTATTAACATCTTGAACAACCGTAGATTGCACCGTTTTTGTTTCTTCAGCTTTGGCTTTCGCCGCGGGTGTTTTTGTTGCTTTCTTTTCAGCTTCTTGTACTTTCTTTGCCATATTTAGATTTACATAAAATTTACAGGATTCGTATTTACCGTTGAAAAATGAACGGCAAAGTTAGTAATTTTTTTTGTAATAATATCATAAAAAATCTCTTTTGTAGCAACTTCCGATTCATAATGTCCGATAACAGTCAAAAGAATGTGGTTTTCCACATCATAATAATCATTGTATCTGGCTTCGCCGGTGATAAAAATATCCGCTCCGTAAGCAATGGCGTCGGGGATTAGAAAAGCGCCGCTGCCGCCGCACAGAGCAATTTTCTTGATTTGCTTTCCGGTAAAGGGCGAATGTTTGAGCGTTTCCAGGTTGAAAATGGTTTTCAGTTTCTGCAAAAAGGATTCTTCGTCTTCGGGATATGGAAGTTCGCCAACAACTCCCGAACCAACTTGCTTCCAATCATTTTCCAGGGAATAAAAATCATAAGCCGGTTCTTCATAAGGGTGGACGGCTAACAATGTCCGGAGTACTGCCGGTTTTTTATAAGCCGGAACGATGGTTTCGATCCGGATTTCCGGTTCGGTATGGAGTTCATTGACGTTACCTGCGTATGGATGCGTTTCCTCGCCGGCGCGGAAAGTGCCTGAACCTGAAGTGTTAAAACTGCACGAGTCGTAATTTCCAATATGTCCGGCGCCTGCTTTGAACAAGGCCTTGCGAACCGTTTCGGCCTGTGCTTCCGGAACAAAAGTTACCAATTTCAAGAGGCAATCTTTTTTCGGACTCAAAACACGGACGTTTTGTAAGCCGATTTTCCCGGCCAGATGATAATTGACGCCGCCGCTGGCATTGTCCATATTCGTGTGCGAAGCGTAAATAACAATATCGTGTTTGCAGGCTTTGATTACGCAACGCTCGATATACGTTTTCCCGGTCAACTTTTTCAGCGGTTTGAATAACAACGGATGATGTGATATAATCAGGTTGCAATCCAACTCAATCGCTTCTTCCACAACTTCTTCCGTTACATCCAAGCATAACAGGATGCCTCGCGCTTTCTGAGAAATATCGCCTACCTGCAATCCCGAATTATCAAAGTTTTCTTGAAGGGAAAGCGGGGCGTAATCTTCCAGTTCTGCTATAATCTGAGAAATTTTCATCTGTTTATATTTTTAGTTTATTGCCACTAATTCACTAATTATAGGGTTTTGTTTATTTTAGTTCTTGAAAATTATATTGTTTCTTTACGATATTTCGGACTTCTATTTGAATGAATAATATTAAAAACAATAATTGAATTTTGTTTAACACAATACAAAATGATATAAGGATACTTTTTTAAAATGATATTCCTATACGTTTTTTGCTCTGTATTTTCCAAAAAATTATTCAATGGATTCGCGGCAGGAAAAGAGAGTAATTTTAGCAGTTCTTTATTAATTTCGTCTAAAAATCCTAACATCACTTTCCCGCCAAAATTCTCGAGGCTATAATGTAGTGCTTTGGTTAAATTATCAATAAATCGCTGAGTTATTACTAATTTGACAAGTGTGTTTGTGGGTATTATTATAGATTTTCCGCCAGCCATTTGTCCATATAATTATGAAATTGTTCAAAAGTAAACTTTTCCGACAATTCGGCCTTTTTCATCTCATAACGATAATCTTCAAGCGTAACTTCCTCTTCTACATCGGAAATAACCCAATCAATATCCTTTTTTAAACTGTTTTCAACGACTGTGTCCATAATTTTAATGTTTTATTCACATGCAAAAATACTCCTTTTCTATATAAAAACAAAATACATCACCCGTTTTTCTTGTGTATTTGACAGCGCTGTTTTTTTACTTTTTTATCCGGATCAAATAAGCGAGATTAACCCCAATTATCTGATTGGAAGAAGCTTGGAAAACATCAGCTCTTCCACTGTTGAAAACATCTGCCAGACCGAAATAGTAACTTCCGCTCAGGATAAAAGAACCTATCCCTGTCCGGATTTCAAGTCCCATTGCTCCTTTCAAACCATAATCGAATTTATGGGTTACTTTGTATTCGTTATCGTAATAGAGCCAATTCATATCCTCGTCATTGATTATTTTTTTCTTTACATCTTCGCCGATATTATACCTGAACTGAGGGCCTGCATTGATAATCAAACGGGCATTTTTCCCCAGATTGAAATAAAGATGCGTCAACAGCGGAATTTCAAGATAGGTCAGCGAACGAGTGTATTCGTTCAAATGGGCGGAGCGTAATGTATCTTTTTTTTCCGTCCATCCGCACAAAGAATAATTCAGTTCTCCGATAATCCCGAAATGATTCTCCGAAATATAACGTACCGTAAGCCCGCCCGAAGGTTGCATATAAAGTCCCTGTGGCACATGATGCCTCGAATTGAACCGCATTTGGGAAAGGTTTACTCCTCCATTTACCCCGAAAGCCCATTCACTGGGAAAAGAATTGGGCCGGCTAAAGGCAAATTGACATAATAAAGCGAAAAAAACAAGAGTAAAAGCTTTCATATTTGATTATTTAAGACTGGTTTTCGTAATGGAATTATCGGGATTGTAGTTCACAATGAACAGATTTGTATTGATAAATCCGCCCCAGTTATTCACCCTTTCGAAATAAAAATCGGTTTGAAGACCTTTGTATCCCAATTCATTAATTTCCTTCTCGAAAGAAGTTCCGTGTATATAGATGGATTGTAGGAAATACATTCCCATATCATATCCTAAGATACCGAATTTCGGAAAATTATTTGAAATATTCCGTCCATACCATTTATGAAAAGTATCATAAAAATCTTTCACATCCCCGGAAGTTACATCGGTATAAAAGACGGAAAAGAAAGAAGTATGCAAACGGAAAAAGCCTTCGAAGTACTTCGAACTGTAAGTTTGCCACCGCGGATACCCGAACAATGAAATCCGGTATTCGGAATGATTGTCTTGAATTGATTTCAAAGGGATTATTATTTTTTCTATCGTCGCCGGACTATCATCATCGGGAATAAACACATTGTCTTTGTGTAAATCCAATTCGGAAGTAAAGTCCGCGTCAAAAAATCGTTTTAACGGAATGGTTTTGAAAGGAATTTGTTTTTCCTGCAAATCGTTGCGAAGCAGGCTGATAAATTCCGATTGATTGGAAGCATCTTTTTCTCCCGAAACCAAAATGATGCGGTAATTTCTATATTTGTTGATAAAAGCAGTCGACGCCTTGGCGTATAGAATGGCTTGGGGCGTATTTATCTGATAGGCCATCGGGTTGTTGAAAGGCTCATTACTCATTGAGGTAAAAGGAATTACATATGGAATATTTCTTTCGTTTGAAAAGCGGGAAATGATTTTGATTTGTTCTTCCGAAAGGCCTCCGATAATCAGATGGACTTTTTGCATTTCTTCTTTTTTCAGAATACCGGAAATTTCTTTTGTACCGGAGCCAATGTCATAGACTTGCAAATCGACGGAAATTTTTTTGCTTTTGAGCGTTTTTAACGCCAACAAAAATCCTTCATAATATTCAACCATCCGGTCAACAGTATTTTCTCCCGTTGCATTTTCTTTCAATCCGAAAGGCAATAAAAGTGCAACCTGAATGGTTTTAACCGTTTGAGCAGGAAAAATATTATTCAATAAAGAATTGGTTTTCAATCTGTTAATTGCATCGTTTCCATTTTTAACAGGGACATTTACCCGATTCACCGGAATACGAATGATTTTTCCGATTTGAAACGTTTGGATAGACAAACCCTGATTGACCGCAAGTATGTCTTCTCCTTTTATCTGGTATTTTAGGGAAAGGGCGTACAAAGTTTCTTGCGGTTGAATCACATGGTAAATATACGAACC